>CAZXJC010000789.1:0-5098 GCA_964640885.1 uncultured Pirellulaceae bacterium
GTGCTCTTGTTTCTCAAACGTCGCTGGTTCTTACTATCACTCGCAGCAGTGCTAGCCATCGGCATGGGATTCGCTCCCTGGCTGCAGCCACTCGCAAAACTACCAGGCCTGCGGCATCTAATTGTTGCCTTAGTTCTTTTCATCATGGCCTTACCCCTGGAAGCAAGCCTGATGTTAGCCACTATTCGGCGCCCCACGGCAGCGCTGCTGGCTACCGGTATCAACTTTGGACTTTTACCGTTAACGATGTGGGGAACCGTTATCTGCTTACAGCAGGCTAATTTTCTGCAGGGAGCTTTGGGAGACAACTTGGCGATTGGACTCCTGGTTGCCGCAGCAACCCCCTGCACCTTGGCATCGGCCTCCGTATGGACACGCAAGGCCGGAGGGAATGATGCGATAGCGATCATGGTGACTGTTATCACCAACGTGAGTTGTTTCATCATTTCACCCTGTTGGCTCTTGTTAACCGCCAATCGAAATGTCAACTTGGAACTGGCACCGATGGTAATTAAGCTGGGCCTGCTGGTCGTGTTGCCGATGACCATCGCGCAACTGCTAAGGATTCATCAACCTCTTGCTCGCTGGGCAACCGGCAAGAAGCCGCAGTTAAGTATCCTGTCACAATGTGGAATTTTGAGCATGGTTTTTCTCGGTGCGATCATGACCGGCAACAACCTGCGACAAACTCCCATTGGCCTGGCCGGTTTGGGCAGCTTCACTTGGATGATCATCACCGTTTTAGCCATTCATACGGTGATGTTTATCGTCGGCTTTAAAGCTTCCCAATGGGGTGGCTTGTCCCGTCCCGACGCAACTGCTGTTGGATTTTCTGGGAGTCAAAAGACTTTAATTGTCGGTCTCACAATGGCTGTCGAGGCCGGTGGTTCGATTTTGCCCATGATCAGTTACCATGTGGGGCAATTACTGATTGATACGCTGATCGCCGATCGACTGAAACGCAATTCTGAAGAACCAGAGGAAGCTGAATCATCACCGGAATTCCCCGATGTTCGCTGACCATCGGCGGCCTTGCTGCCTCTACGGGGTACTGTTATATTAAATATCTTGACGGTTCGTGTTTGGTTTCGCTAGGAAACAAACAGGCCACCATTTCAGACTGACCTGAAGGCTGCTGGAGATGCTTCAATGAAGGACGGTATTCACCCTAATTATGTCGACACGCAAGTTACTTGCGGTTGTGGAAATACTTTTACAACGCGCAGTACGCGAGAAGAGATGAAAGTTGACATCTGCAATGTCTGCCATCCTTTCTATACGGGCAAACTGAAGTACGTAGATACCGCGGGCCGTATTGAGAAGTTTCAGAACAAGTTTGCTGCTGGCAGTTATGCCAGCCTGCAACAGGATACGAAAAAGAAGAAAAAGACAAGCAAGGGTTAGCAAGGAAACGCTAACATTTGGAATCTGCCTGGTTCCGATCTCGTCCGAGAAACTGATGCGGACTTTCTTCGATGGTTTTTTAAGCGGGATGGAACCGGCGAAACACATAACCACGAAACTATTCTCATTATCCCAACTCTTGTGGGCCCCCTGTCATGCGCGAAATGCTGGAGGAAAAGCTGACTCGCTTCGAAGAGCTTGAGCAGATGATGACGGATACCGAGGAATTAAGTAATTCTCAGCAGATGGCCAAGGTCGCACGCGAACATGGCGCCTTGGCCAAACTGGCCACACGCTATCGCACCTTCAAACAAGTGGCTGATGAAATTACCGAGGTCACTACCATGGCCCAAAGCGACGACCCCGAGGAACGCGAACTGGCGGAAATGGAACTGCCGGAATTAAAACAGAAACGGGAAGCTTGCTGGGACGAACTACTCGACTTGACCATTGGGGGCGAAGATGCGACTCGCAAGCGATGCGTCATGGAAATCCGAGCTGGTACCGGCGGCGACGAAGCTGCCTTGTTTGCCCGTGACCTCTACGAAATGTACAAGCGACATGCAGAGGTAAAAAAGTGGAAGTGTGAAATCCTCAACGCCAGCCCAACGGAACTCGGTGGTTTCAAAGAAATCACACTGGCTTTCGCCGGACAAGATGTTTACCGCCAGTTACAGTACGAGAGTGGCGGGCATCGTGTGCAACGAGTACCGGAGACCGAAGCTAAAGGACGTATTCACACCTCGGCAGCCACCGTAGCAGTCCTTCCCGAGCCAGAAGATGTCGAGGTCGATCTCAAACCGGATGACTATCGCAAAGATATCTTTCATGCCAGTGGACCGGGGGGGCAGCACGTCAACAAGACAGCCTCGGCAGTTCGTGTAACGCACTACGAGACCGGCATCGTTGTCTCGATGCAGGATGAAAAAAGCCAGCACAAGAATTTAGCAAAAGCCCTCCGCATCTTGAAATCACGCCTCTACGACCGATTCAAGGAAGAGGAAGATGCCAAACGGGCTCATGAACGAAAAACACTGGTCGGGTCCGGTGATCGCAGCCAGCGAATTCGAACTTATAACTTTCCCGAAAACCGGGTAACGGACCACCGCATTAATGCCACACTCTACAAACTGGACCAGATTATGGCTGGCGCAGTCGAAACACTGATCGAACTGTTAATCGATCATGATCGCCAGGAGTTACGTACGTCAATGGGCAGTTTTGACTGACCGCTAAATGATCGTGAAGCGATCGGTTTAGAAGGATTTACCATGTCCCACACGGATGTCTGGACAACGGGTCGCCTGCTCACCTGGACGACTGACTACCTGAAAGAAAATGGAGCGGATTCACCGCGACTGGACGCCGAAGTCTTACTGGCTTATGCCAGCCAGTGCCAGCGAATCGATCTCTACACTTCTTTTGAACAGGACCCTGGGGAACAAGTCAGGAACTCTTTTCGTTCACTTGTCAAACAACGCGCGGACGGCACACCGGTCGCTTACCTGGTCGGCCAGCGGGAGTTCTTTTCACTTCCATTTCAAGTTTCACCCGCTGTTCTAATTCCCCGTCCAGAAACTGAATTTGTCGTTACAACGACACTCGACATCATCCGTCAGCACTATCCTGACCAAACACCCGTCGACCTAATCGATGTGGGAACCGGCAGTGGCGCAATCGCTGTTTCCATTGCCAAGCAACTACCTCATTGCCACATACGAGCAATTGACTCCTGTGCTGAGGCACTGGAAATTGCCCAGCAAAATATTGCTGGGCACCAGGTGCAAACGCAGGTCACGTCATTACAAAGTGACCTCTTGGAGCAAATTCCAACCGAGGAACAAGTCCATATCGTAGTCAGCAATCCTCCTTATGTAAGCCAAGACGAATACGATCAGCTAGACTCAACCGTCCGGGACCATGAACCTCAGTCCGCCCTGCTAGCGGGTCCCAGTGGCCTGGAAGTGTACGATCGCCTGATTCCCCAAGCAGCAGCTCATCTCTATCCGCAAGGCTGGTTAATCCTGGAGACCAGCCCTCAACTGCATCAAGCGTTGACCAGCCAACTGAACGAAAGTCCGTTTTACGAGACCATCAGCGTGGTCAATGATTTAGCTGGCTTACCGCGCGTCGTCACCGCTCAGCGCAGTACAGCCAGCTAGTCAACGAAGCTTTCGCTTATCGTAGCAGCTGTTTTCTGATGCCTTATTCCCAGAGCGGAGATTCTTTGGCCAGTTCATCAAGCATGCCCTGCAACTGGGTCTCCAACTGGTTCATCAGGGGGTCTGTTTCGAGGCTGCGGTCACGATCCGGCGATACTTCGATTGCCTCACCAACGTCAATCACGACTTTTAATGAACCATGGACTAGCACCTGGTCTGTTAGATCTTCTTCAAAACGCTCGAGTGTCTCAAAGATGCGATCACGACTTGGCAACTTCGACAGGTAATCAGGAGGATAACAGGAAAGCTGTTGTACCAGGTAAAGATCGGCCAGCTGTTTCCAACGGCGTTGCCGTTCCTCTTCATCAACCTCTCCCCGCACCATAGCCGGCAAAATCTTCATCCGCAGGGCTTTGATCCGCGGAATCACGGAACCTTCATGGGACTGCCCAAACCACTCTTCTTCCAGTGGCACCAGCAAGCGATCGATCAAGCGATTCAACCGCTGCTCCAGGGTACCTTCCTGGGTACTCTCAAAGTACTCGAGTTCCTTCAGAGACAAGAGTGCCATGCCAACTTTCTCTAAACGCGCCATTAGGGGTAAGTCCCGCTGGGGGCGCCATGACAGGCGGTGTTCAATTTTTGTCAAAACCTCGTCAGCAACGATATTTAAATCTCCGGTAAAGAAGTACTTCAGCGCTACCGGATGGACAACCACCTTACGATCCGCAGCGAGACGTCTGCGACGCTTTGCCGCCGTACGGGCAATGAAAGCGACTCCATCCAGCATGGCGTGCAACTGATCATTAGTGCGGGTGACCGCGCCCTCTGGAAAAATCACAAGCGGCCGCTCTGCTGTAGTAAGAATATCAACCGCCATGTTAATCGCCTGTCGATCGATTCCCTCACGATAGACACTAAACCCACCCATCTTGTGGATTGCCCAACTGGTAAACCAATCCTGGTTAAACAAGTGCCAGCTGGCCATTGCATAAACGTGACACTTAGCGGCTTTCGTGACCCAGCCCATCGCCAGCGGATCAGCATTACGGGAGTGGTTAGGAGTGATCAGTATTCCATGCCCCGCCTCCAAGGATTGTAATAGCCTGTCCAGGTGACGAACTTCGTGATCGACGACTCCCTCTTTGCGACGCAAGAAGCGGGTAAAAAGGTTGCACCGCTGAATCAAGCTGGACCAGATGGTTCCACGGCATGGTGGTCGGAACTCATACGGTTTCTCAATGATAATGTTCTGCATTGGTAGCTATCCAATCTCGCTAACTGGCATATCCATTCGGATGTGACTGGTGCCATTGCCAGGCAGTTCGCACGATCTCATCAATTTCAGAAAACTGCGGTTGCCAGTTCAAGATTTGTTTGGCACGGCTACTATCAGCGACCAGGACCGGAGGGTCACCCGAGCGCCGTTCACCGCTGATGGCAGGAATAGCGTGCCCCGTAACACGACGACAGGCCTCGATCACTTCACGAACACTGGCTCCTTTTCCTGTACCTAAGTTTAAATACAAAGC
>CAZXJC010000790.1:0-9510 GCA_964640885.1 uncultured Pirellulaceae bacterium
GTCGACACCACAAGGGCGAAAAGATTTCCAGAAAGTCTGGATGACCATGGATCAGCGAGACGTGGTCGTTCCGTCATGGCCTGTCCGTGCTAATATTGGGCTTTGGTTTGCGCTGCTGGAAGCTGGTTTACTGCTCTGGATCGTAAAACGATTCGTGAAAAATCCAGAACGGCGCGGCAGCTATTATTCTGGAGCGGTGATTGGACTGGCGGTTTTTCAAGCTGGTGGAGCATATCTTCATCTTTCACCCTGGGGATGGTTAGGTTCTTTTCACATTTTGCATCATGCCTGGTTGTGGCTAACATTTGGTACGACCACGATGTGCTGGGCTCTAACGGTACTGGGAGTTACCTGTTGGCTAGTCCATACCAAGAAGATCAAGAAAAGTCGTTATTTGATGATTACCAGACGACAGGTAATTTGGGTAATGACGGTTTGCTTACTCGGGTTGCCCATAATTCAAATTGTGAACCTGCTCTGCTTTCAAACAACCCTGTCTGGGGGGAGTGGGATTGAACATGCGATTGCTGATAAGGTCCCTGCGCTGATCAGTTCACACCTGGAACGGGAAGGGAAGCCGGGGTTGAAGTTGCAGTCCACTTTAAGCGATCCGGAGCTTCTCCAGGTTGCCAGTCGACAGTTGATCGACGGGAACCAGTTGCAACGAGACCTGGTGATTACTGCGAATTGTATCGAGCGGACTGACAAGTCATTGCCAACAGATCTCTACTTTTTTGCTGGCGTTGACCAGGGTCAGGCTGCACCGTTTCAGCAGCGGGGTGTTTCGTTTCATAACTACCCGGCATTGATGCTGGATGTGGTGATTGGCTCAGGAACGATTTTTCCGGTCTTTCCAGCTCGTGAGATACGTGACTTTCCGAAGAAGAATGAACGCGTGGAATTGATCGACGGCGGCTTTGCCCACAATAGCCCAGTCGAGGCTGCGGTCTTGTGGGGAGCGACTCATATTGTGCTGGTGGAAGCGACCCCCGACCGGGTCTTGAAACGACACAACTTTCTCTATAACGCGTCGTCGGCTTTCACCCATTTACACAAGCAGACACAGCTAGTAGACGTTCGATCCAAGCAGCAAGTGGTGGTGTTTACCCTGCAGCCAAGCCCACCCCATATTTGTGTACTGGACTTTGCGGATAACCTGATCGAGGCATCGATTGGGAGAGGCTATCGAGATGCCCAGGGTAAAAATGATCGCAAAACGAGCGGAAAAGTGCCGCCATCTCAGTTTTACAAAGAACTTGGTGCGCCCGTCTTTACCCAGGTGAAATAGGCAAAGAGAAAAACTGCAAAGGCCAGATAAGCAACTCGGGAATCGTTTCTACTTGGTCATGTAGTCGACGAAATTCTGGTAAAGCTGCTTGTAGATGCCTCGTTGCGGCGGCTCGCCCCGAATTGTTGGCAAAATAGTCGTCGGATCCAGTGCGCCCACGGGTAACATGGCAATCTTTGGTTCTTCATTGTAGGACTGGGGATCATTGTTCTTGATGTAGAACATCCGACGCTCATAGTGTTGATCGATGCCAAGGCGAGGCGCGTCTGCTGTTAGCCTTGAATAACCAACGGTCTTTCGTTTTCCGTCATTGAGCATCAGTTTGCCACGACGAGTTTCTGCGTTTCCAATCAGAGCTACCCGTACGTACGGTTGATCGTCGATGGGAACGAGCCAGATAATACTCGCTTCAAATGCGAGCGGATTGCTCTTGGACCAGTGCTGAAGATTATCGTCGTCAATAATCCGCACAATTTCCGTGCTTCCACTACCATGATCGATGGTCTTTGTTTCGAATGGAATTGGATCTGAGTTTGGGTTGATCACAGGAAAGTTTTCCTCTTCTGCGGTGGTTTGTACACTGGCAGGTTGCTGGGTTGAGTCGGTGGCCATGAGATAGTTGACTGGCTTTTCAGTTAAAGGGTGAAAAGGGAATTAGAACCGCTAGAAATGTTTTTCTGGAGCGAAGTTTGGTTTCTAGAGTCCGTGTTGACCTTATAGTTATTTTCGAGTTTTTTCGCCTGAAACTGAGATCATTGGCTGTTTAGACCGATTTTAAGGCCTCTCAGCAGTCTAAGTCGTCGTCCAGAGCCTGTTGCTCTCAGTTTGGCCGGTTGACAGAATCAGCAAATCCCTCTTAAATCGGCACTTACGAGGATGTAGCTCAGTTGGTAGAGCAACGGACTTTTAATCCGTAGGTCCAGGGTTCAAGCCCCTGCATCCTCATTATTAGGAGCCGGTTAAAGCCTCTCTTGGAGTTTCTTTTGAACTCGGCACTTAAAACACTCGTTCGTCATCCTGGCCAGGTACCTCGTGAGCGGAGTGCTTGTGGCTGGCGAGATCGACTCATTAGCCATGAGGATGTCGACGTGGCTGCCTGGGCTCACGCCGTTGACATTGATGGCGCTCAGCAACATTATCATCTCCGATCGACCGAGTTGTACTATGTCCTCGATGGTGAAGGTTCTGTCATTTTGGATGGAGTTGAGCATCCTGTGAGCCCCGGGTCACTGGTCCATATTCCGCCCGGAGTTGTACACGGGGCAATAGGCAAGATGCGAGTTCTTGTTGTGGGTGTGCCGGACATTGCCGACGACGATATGTTTTTTCCTGAGTGATGAATCTATTGGGATCTTTGTAACGTCGTGAACCGATAAGCGTCAAAGAGACGATCGCCGCTTGAGAGCATATCGGCCGCTGAAACGGATTGAAGAACGTGCCAGCTGTTACCGGCAAATTGTCCCATGTCAGTACAACCGAAGACCATCGGTTCTCCCAAGCGTCCCATGGCAGCAAAAAAGTCTCTGGCTGCTTCCATGTCGAGTGCATTGGAAGTGATATGGTCGACCCATAAAATACTGCCCGGGCTCGTCATTTCTTCAACATGTTTGAAAACTTTACTAATGACGTCTGAGGTTAAATACATGGACAAGCCTTCCATGATAACCACCGATGGTTGACTGGGATCAAAACCGGCGGCTTTCAAATCTTGTACCCATCGTTGTTCTCGCATGTCGCCGGCTACTGGGATGAAATTGTCCGCTACGCAACCGGGAACACAAAATCGTTTTTCGCGATCACGAAGTGCTGGCTTGAGATCAATGCCGAACCAGGTTTGCTGACTATCTGAATGGTAGACAGGCTTCGGATCAAGGCCGACACCCAGGACGACAACTTGAGGAATGTGCCTGGCGTACTGCTGCAATTGGTGCTCAAGGGTCTCCGTGCGGGAATTGATCATCGCTGGCAATTGCGGCATTGTTTCTGTCATGCGGGTAGCCAATGCTTTGCCCTGCTCACCAGCGATGCAACGAGAAACTCGATCCCTTCGCAAGCCAGCGATCATGAGAGCAGACGTAGCCCGGTTTTGCTCCTGGAGAAGGCCTCCTTTGAGGTCAATGACTTGAGGCTTGTTGACGTACATTCCGACTACATGTTCCGCGACTGCAACCAGTTTATTGTCCTGGTAGAAGTTGACCGTGCCACGGTATTCACAACGTCCCTTATGGAGCAGTTGCCGTCGCAGGCTGAGAGCATCTTCTTTCGAGATACTGATCGTCGCTTCGACTTCGCCAGTACCTGGTGCTAAGTGCTTAATTTCTCCACTCTTTAACCACATTTGTACTGGTAAGGCATGACAGCGATCGTGAATGCCCGTCACATAAACCCCTGGAATCGAAGAGAACATGCTGACTCCTACCGCGTAGTCAGCCAACAGATAAAAGACAGCCGCTTGGTGTGTGCCGTTTTGATTGACGGTGGCAGCATCAAGTGAAACCGACAAACGTGTTTCTTCAGGATCAACCTGAACAACTCTCGCTTGCAAGAAATCAAGCAATGGAACCAGTTCTCGCAATCGTTGAGTGATTAAATGCGGAGAACAATTGTCGCGATGAAGCTGTATGTCCTCTGCATCTGGCCAGACAGCGAGAGGTTTATAGCAGTGCTCAAAACGCGTTACTTTGCGAATCATCCGTTGACTCCATTTGAGAAAGTGATTGCGAAATCAGGACTGACTACCACCAGAAACAGCAACTGCTGTGCCAATCACCTTGTTTTCAGCTAGCAGAGTTAGGCAGCGGTCGGTAAGAAACAGGCAAAATGCTTGTAGATCCGTTGGAAAACGGCTGTTTCGAAGAGTTGACGCGTTGTTTTGAGTTCGGCGCTTTTAGTAACTGGCGCAGCGAGGTCAAAGCTACAAATGCTGTACCGTTTTGGCCCGTCGCCGCGACTCGTTGTATTACTCTAATACAGCGAGAACAGGCAGCTTTTCTACCGCCCCTGTAGGTTTAGAGCTTAGCCAGTTTAGCAGCGAGCTTACTCCGACGAGAGTTGTTTGATCCAGTCTCGTACCAGGTTGACGGCGTTTTGGTGGCGCACGTTGCTTCCGACGTGTGGCATTCGCCCCAGTCCCAACCGGGTCATGCGGTGGTAGATCAAGGATTGTTCTGGTTTGCCGGCAACCAGTAAGGCGGGTTGCTGGAGTCCAAATTTTCCTTGTCCTGGAGGTGTGTTGAGGGTGCCGGTTTGATTGAGTGGTAAACTGGCCAGCAATTGAAATTCCGCGTTGCCACCTCCCCATTTGCGATGGCAGTGTGAACAGTTTGCATGGAGGTAGGAACGTGCTCGGTCTGCCAGCTTGACCTTTTTGTCTTCGTAGTTCGACAGTTGTGGGTATTGTGAAACCGGTTTTGCTAGTGGCTTTGAAAAGATGCCAAGATGATTGAGCGTGTCGAGTTGATTGGCCACTACACCGTGGTAGTCATGGTTCTTGTTCATTTGTAGCGTGTTGACTCCCAACACGTACTTAGAAGCCATCGTATGGCAGAGGGTGCATTCTGCTCTGCTGGGAAAACGCCAGACTTGTTTCCTCTCACCACCCGGCGCTGCCGGATCTCGAACGGTAAACTCCTGGTTTAAACCACCACTTGGTAGCAGGGTGGCATCGGTCTGTTCACCATTCCAGATGTACGTGTAGCCTCTCCAAACTTGCGCACCGTACTGGTTTTCCTCACCGGGCATTCTCTCGTGATGTAGGATACGGGTTTCCAGTCTTCGGGCACTCTTGGGATTACCGGCTTCCATTTCCAGGGAAAATGTTTTGACCAGCACCGTGCCATCTGGGAATCTCCAGCCGGGAGGGGCTCCTGGTGCTGGTTGAGGATAGGTGACCGTGTCAAATTCAATTTGAGCTTTACCTGGAATCGCAATGAAACGATCTATGAGGGCGTGATCGGACCAGCGCGGAGCTTTGCCGCTATAGGGGATCAGGCCCGGAGCAGGTTGATGATCTTTGGTAGAAGCAAAGAGTCCTGTTTCACTTAGCTTACGTGGGAATGGTTTTGTCTGGGTGACTGGTGGTGCTTTCACCAGCTGGTGCAACTGGCCCCCAGCAAAGTCGAGCATGATAATTTCTCCGGCCGGATCTTGGGCGAAGGCAACCAGGCGGATCTGGGTATTGGCCAACTCGTAATGATCGATGACCTTGCCACGGGGATCTGGGCGTTCGAGAAAACGAAAACCCCAGATGCGGCCGGTGTCGTATCCACCGTAGATGTATCTGCCTTTTAATTCCGGCAACCGCGAACCGTGATAAACAAATCCGCCCGTGATCGAACGGAAATCTTCATGGCTGTGTTCGATGACTGGTTTTAGAATTGGTGTTGGTCCTTTCGGACGTTGTGGTCGGAAAGGATGTGTCCCTTCTTGAACGCTCCAGCCGTAGTTACCGCCCTTCTCAATTCGGTAGATCATTTCCCAGAGATCCTGGCCGATTTCGCCAGCCCAGAGAGCCCCGGTTGGTTTGTCAAAACTGTATTTCCAGACCTGTCGGTGGCCGTAGGAGTAGATTTCGCCACGGGCATTTTTTCGCGAGACGAACGGATTGTCGGCTGGAATGCGGTAATTGCGGCCTTCTTCGTTGTGGTCAACATCGATCCGCAAAATGGCGCCTAGCAGGTCCGTAAGATCCTGGCCGGTCTGCAATTGATCGGCGATGCCACTGCCATCACCGGTGGCCAGGTAGAGATAGCCGTCTGGTCCGAACCTTAAACAGCCACCGTTATGCCCACCGGATTTCCACTTCAGGATGATCTGTTCGGACTTCAGCGTAGCAGAGAGTGGTTTTCTTGAGGTGACTTGGAAACGTGACAGACGACTGCCTTCAGGATGCTCCTGATCGGTAACCGAGACGACGTAGAAGTATCCATTACTAGCGAACTTGGGATGCATCACGACACCGAAGACGGTCCGTTTGAGATCAATGAGCAGATCTTTTGTTTCCGTGTTCCGCTGGTTTTCAAAGGTATAGATTTTTCCTGGTCGAGTGGCAATTGCATAACGGTTAGTCCCCGGTACCCAGGAGAAAGCGAGTGGTTCAAAAAACTTCAGCTTGGGAAAAGCAAGCTGCGTGGTATAGGGATTGGGAGGATCCGGTGTGCCGTGGATGTGGAGGTTGTTCCAGATGACTCGTTTTTCGATTCCCGTTGCTTTGACTGAAACCGTTTGCGCCCAGGCGGACAGGGGACCCAGGACGGTCGCCAGGATTAGGACAGGAAGAAGGATAGGACTTCGATGATTCACGAGTTTCTCCATGTAGACGCAATGATTCTTGCCAAGTTATTCGAGCAACTGATCACCGTAACCCGTTTGGGCCTTGAATGCAAATACTTTTGGCCAGCAGCGGATGATCGCTATTTAAGAAAACCACTGCGTGCCACTTGCTGCCGGGCCAGGCGATCGTTCTCTGTGTCATCGAGGGCCAGCAGATGACGGAGTTCCGGTGTGAAAGACCGTTGAAGGTCAAGATCGATCAGTTGCTTCTGGTACTGCTGCTGGGGCTTGTCGCGTCGACAGAAAAACCCATGCAGGGCGGTGCGCGGTTGTGCTGTCCGGTTAGCCGTTCCCCCATGCCAAAGATGAGCATTGAGTACAATCAAAGATCCCCGCGGTCCGGTAACTAGCACTTCCTCGGGATGCATTGCCAGGGGATCAGCCACAGTATCCTGTGGCAGCTGATTGGCTCGATGGGACCCGGGAACAACGCGTAAGCAGCCGTTCTCAGTGGTAAAGTCGTCAACCAGCCAGATGATGTTACAGACCCAGGAGCCGCGGGCATCTGCAATGGCGCCCATGTCGGCATGCAGCGGCTGTCCGGCCGGTTGTCTGGGATTAGCTGAGCGGGCATTCAGGCTGCTCAATTTATACTGTTCACCCAGTACAATTTGCACCAGTTCCAGGACATCCTGTTGCGAAACTAAACGACGGAAAACATCTCCTTTATTGATCAGGTTCGATAAGCGACGGGAATGTAGCTCCTGCTTGAATTCACTTCCGGCAGACTCTCCCTCCTGCTTAAAGAGATATTCAATCTGCTCTTGCAACTCGTCCATCTGCGATGCCGTTGAAAAATCAACCAGTAGCAGGAATCCCTGTTCTTCTAATTGGTCACATTGTTGTTGAGTCAGCATCGTCTTTTTGCCCGATTGCAATTTAATCCTTGTCAGGGAGTTGGCTGGCCGTTTTTGCCCGTTCTGTTCGAAGAAAGGCCAGGAACTTTTCGTCCTTTACCAGTTGAATCGCCTGATCCCAGTGTTGCAACGCGACGGAAAATTGTTTCAAGGAGTGGCTGGTTTCAGCGATCGCCCAGTGGCAATTGATCCGTTGCTATTGGACGGCTGGCTGTTGAGACTGTTCTGCTGAGACTTGAAGAAGGGTCGCGTGAGCGTCCTGGTAAAAAGCGAGCGCCGATTGAAGTTGCGATTGAACCTGGTGCAGGTTGCCCAAATTGTACTGAGTGATCGACGTATCGAGAATAAGTTTGACCTGGTGGGGACTTTTCGTGGAAAGTTGTTTTCGCAGTTTTAACGATTCCTGGTAGTGCGCCTGGGCGTCATCCCACTGCTTGTTTTCTTTCTCCATTTGTCCGAGGCTATGGGTGACAGTAGCCAGCGTAAGGAGGTACGGTAACACGTTCCGGTTTCTTGCCACGAGTTCACGAGCCAAACCATAAATCTCCCGGTACTGATCTAATGCCAGGAGGTATTCTTTGCCATCCCGCAACAGGTCAGCGTAGACAATACGACTGGATAAGAGTAAATGTCGGTGCTTGTCTTCTGGGAACTGTTTGACGATCAGCTCTTTTTCAGCGATAGCCAGTTGAATGGTCCGCAGCGAAGTTTCGCGATGTTGCAACCGTCGCTCGCTTTCTGCCAGGTTGTGTAGTCCGCGTGCCAGGTCGGTTTGGTATTTCAGGTTGTCAGGGTCGTTTTCCCGGAGACGGTGGAGGATCAGGAGAGCTTTTTGAGTCGAGCTACTGGCCTCTTGAAAGCTTCCCAGGCTGGTCCAGATAGCTGTGGCATTGAGATGTAACTGCGCCAGGGAGACCTCGTATTTCAGCTCGCCTGGATGACTTGCAATGAGCGTCTCGGCCGCTTGGATGCCTGCCGTTGAGGTTTTGCGGGCAGGTTCCCAGCGACCGAGGCTTATTTCCAGGTTGGTTTGACTGATGTACCAGGTCAATTCCTGGTCATGAAGAAATTCGGGGTTGAACTGATCTTTACGTAACTGATCGATGACCTTGCGGGCTGCTTTTAACGATTGTTCCGACTCCAACAGGTTGCCAGTAGTGCGGTGAAGAACAGAGAGATTCAGGTGGGCGGCCAGTGCGGTTCGTGCTACTACCGGTTTAGCCTGATCGGACGGCATCAGGATTTTCTGGAAGGCGGCGATGGCAGCAGTTGCATCACCCTGAATCATGTAGAGAGTGCCCAGGTTATTCAGAATCGTCATCTGTAGCTGGTGGTCGGCTCCACTAGCAGACTGTTTACCAGTCAGTTTTTCCGCAAGTTGACCGGCTGCCAGGTAGTTCTTTCTGGCAGCGCCAAAATCACCGCCCGTCTGGGAAAGATTGCCGAGGCTGTTGTAGCACTGGGAGAGTTTGCGCTGATGTGGCTTGTGGTTCGGTTCATCCTTGATGAGTTGTTGAAGCAGCTTAAGGGCGTCTTCGTAGTGCAGGCGTGCTTCCTCAATTGTTTTCAGTGAACTGGCGAGGACCCCCAACTGGTAATGAACACCGGCGATTTCGGCGCGATAGGCCGCTTTATCCCGATGTTGTTCGAGGAAGTAGAGATAAAAGTCGAGCAGTTGTTCGGTCAGTCGTCGTTGCAGCGGTTTAAAACCACTGAGTTGCTGGGCTACCGGACTGTTGATTTCCTGGTTGAGCCCTTCAATGACACTGCTGGCCCGACGAAAATCTTCCTGAGCGATTTCCTTTTGCTCTTGAGTGCGCTGGTGCGCACGATTTAAGAGACTGTTGCCAATTCCCAGGCCGAGGGTACTCAAGAGCATCAAGAGGGCTGCGGAATTGACGAGGCCGCGATGCCGGCGCGTCCAGCGGCTGCAACGAGTCCACCACGGATCACGATAGCTACTGACTGGATCATCGGTGATCCAGGACTGAATTTCATTTTTTAATTCGAGTGGCGAAGCGTAGCGTTGAGACG
>CAZXJC010000791.1:0-3797 GCA_964640885.1 uncultured Pirellulaceae bacterium
CTCGAGGTGATGGTGGAGTTGGTGGAGAGCCCGGGGATCCGCTCGGTGCATGGTGCTTCGCAAAACCAGAACGTGCCGGAGAAGATGGTCTCAACGGATCATCGGGGTCGGATGGGAGTGATGGAGCGCGAGGTGATCAGGGACACCAGTACTTTGCCTGGATTGAGGAGGAGGACTGGGAAGCAGCATTTACACGAGCGTACCTGGTTTCGCCTTCTGATTCAGAGGTGTATGTCGGTGAAACCATTGTCTTTGAGACGCTGAATGTGACCGGTGTTGCAACGCTGACGACGGTCGACCAGGTAACTGGTACCACAGACAGTTATTCGCTGGCAGAGTTGGGAGATGACCAATACAGTTGGACAACTTCGACCACGATGGATGCGGCTCGGTTGGAGGTCTACATTACTCGTGATCACGACGGCAGTGTGAGTAATACCTACGACTTGCAATTGTTACCGATCGTGGATGAAGTGGTTTTCGGTGAATTCGATTGTGACCCGACGTGTACCATTATTGCGGACCCCTATGAAGCAGTGGCCGGTGGCCAGGCATACCTGCTGGGATACGGTTTTCGCGATGATTCGGAATTGGTTTATGATGGCGAGTCCCTCGGCGCAGTGACGATCCAGAAACACTCGGATGGTCGTGAAGTCATTGCTTTTAACATTCCTCTGGAGGCTACGGATGAAGATTATTTCATCCGGGAAGATGGTGTCGATCAACACACCGTTTACCTGAATCAAGCTGGAGATCTTGCAGATTCAGATGACGCTTCAGTGACACTGTTGAAAAGCAGTGGCCTGGCTTTCGACCCGAGTGTGAATGCCTATAGCTTTACGAACGGCGAGATGGCTGATGCGGCAGACGGGTACATTAGTGATCGTTACAACTTTTCTGGCGCCTCTCATGTTAATGGTGGTAGCGAAGAAATTACCGTCAAGGGACATGGATTTACAACCGGGGACCGGGTGACTTACAAGTCAAACAATTCGGTTGACGTAGCGGTTGGTGGTCTCACGTTTGGCGATGATTACTACGTGATTGTATTGGATGACGATACGATCCAACTGGCGATCGATGAATCGGAGGCAACTGCTGGCCTCGCGATTGACATCACTGCTGGATTTGGCGAACATTCGCTGAAGCTGCATGTCCTCGGGACATTCAGCCAGGCATGGGACATGTTCGAAACAACCTACGGATCCCTCGAAGTCACCGCCAGCCTGGTGCTCGATCCGGTTGAGACCATGTTTAATTTTCTCGTTTGGTATGGATGGTGGGCACAGGATGGCTCGGCAACGTGCATGGGACTTTCGACGTCGGTGCTTACCGATTATTTCAGTGGAGTGAGTGACCAAAGCAGCACGCTGGTGGGAGATGTTGTGGAGCATGTTACTGAAGTCCAGGGGCACTTGCTGAGCCCGGAAGTTCTTGGCAGCCTGGTGAGCCAGGGGTACGATGATTCGGCCACGGGTGACACGGTCGATGCAATCGTTGACTTCTTCAATTCAGGAACGGCCAGTGATGGAGGAGATGCTCCGGTGATCATCATGGCTCCAGACGGAGAAGTCTATAGCGCAGCCCTGGCCTCTGCTGCACTGGTGGCCATGGACATTGTTTCGCTGCTTGACGGTGTACCGACCCTGGCAGACATCGAAGCGATTTTCACTATAAGTTCGGATGTCGAATACCTGGTTGATTCCTGGTCCGACTTGGCAGAAGCCGTCGGTGATTCTCACGCCCTCGCTCCTTACCGTGTCGTTTACGATGATCCGTCTGACAGTTTACCAAGTCGGATTTACTTCTATGATTCCAATTTTCCTGCCAGCGCCTGGCCAGCGACTGACGACGTTTTTATGGAAATCGGTGAAGATGCTGACGGAGAGGTTACTTTTGACTATACCAATATGGATGGCCATTCAGTCTCTTCATATCGCTATGGAACGAGTGAAGGTGCGGGTTGGACGATGGCACATATGTCGACCGACGAAATCACGGCGGATGTTGATTTCCTGTTTGGTTTAAGTGGCTGGTTGCTGTAACTAATCCTCCTGTCGTAACTGCCAGGATTAGCTAGCCGCTGCGTGAGTCGGGTTGCTTCGTGTGGCAACCCGGCTACCTCAAACCAATGAATCAACCAGCCCATAGTCGTGCCAGAAATTATCGGTTTCTGATTTTCCGGTCCGCTGCTGCTCGCTAGGTTGCGCGTGGTTAAGCTCTGTTTGTGCCGCTGCCACCGGTTCGGTCCAACTGGTTTCTCGGGCCCAGACCGAGTCGACTGGGCGTTCCGGTTGTTTCATCTTGTCAGAGGATTGTGACGCAGGAGTAGATTGATTTTTTTGTTCGTAAATTCCCCTGGCAACTTGCTCAACAACTTCCGCCTTAACTTGCGGCGCTTGCATGAAGGGAAGATTTTGCTTTGCTGGTACCTGATTGGCAATAGCCTGCAGGCCTGGCAATACTAGCGGACGGTATAATTCCGCCAGCGCCGTGTCACGGGCCAGGGCGATGGCCCGGCGGACGGCCGCCTCGGCGTTGACCATCCCGGCGCCGGTCCGATTGTCTCGGCCGGGCAGGCTTAAGTCGGTCGCCGTATCGATCAGTATTTGACGGATCTCGCCCCCGGTGGCTGTCGGCAGCGCTGACCAGACCAGCGAGGCAATGGCCGCCATGTTGGGATTGGCTGCGGAGGTACCGGTAAAGGTGCCGACATTCCCCAGCTTGTTCACAGCGGGTGAATCGGTGGCAGCCATCATGGTCAAGTCGGGACCGAAATTCGAATAGCCAGCTCGCCAAAGCGAGCTGGAGTTTGCCAGTCCATGAACTATCTCGGAGCGATGCTTCTCGGCTCCGATTGCCATCACGTTGTCATGGTCTGTTTGCAAGGCTGCCACTCCGCCACGTACGTTGAGGTTGGCATTAAAATTACCGGCGGCCACGGCAAACAGGGAGGTAGCCGCGTGGTCGTCGATCAGCTGAGTCAGATCACTCTCTCGCCAGCGACCGCCACCGTTTAGCCAGTAGTTTCCCTGGACCCCACCCTGGAAGACCACACGTTGCCCTCGAGCCTCTGCGTAGTCGAGGGCATCAGCGATGGCGTCAAACATCCGGACCCCACTGTAAACGTCAGCCACGTAAACGTCGCTGATCCAGTTGATACCAGCAATCCCTTCGTTGTTGTTGGGTGTTGCAGACATCACGCTGATCGCCTGGTGTCCATGCCCATAGGATCGGTTGTTGTCATCGTCGGTGGGATCTGTGATCAGTCGACTTCCAGTCATGTCTTCAAACGGTTCTTCGTCCCTGGCGGCAGGAGTTAGCAGTCCTGTATCGAGTGAGACGAGAAGCACATCCTGGGAACCGCGGGTAAAACGCCAGGCCCCAGGGACATCCTGGGTATGAAGATTCCACTGGTCGTCAAAGGACGGGGCATTGGTTTGGACCATCAATTCGACGACCTGGTCGTCGGCAAATTCCAGCCGTTCAATACCAGCCAGGTAGATTTCGCGGCCGTTATTTAGTTGGAGAAAATCGTAGGCCGATCCCTGGTAGATTGCTTGTTGAGAAGCGACACCGTTTTCTGGGACAAAACGATCCAGGGGGCGCCCATTAAACGTCCTGATGGCATTGGCCCGAACGTCAAGGATGAGGGTATCGGTTCCGCCAGCACCATTGATAACAACGCCTTCACCGGCCATCTCGGCGTAGAGAAATGTTTCAGCGACGGTGTCTCCTTGGACTGAACTACCAGCTTGGAGATTGAGCCATCCCGGTTTTCCATAAATGACTTCTTC
>CAZXJC010000792.1:0-2662 GCA_964640885.1 uncultured Pirellulaceae bacterium
CACAGTTACCCAAACACTAGAAGTCGAGAATGCACCTACCCTCGACCTCACGGTTCCGGTTGAGCAACTCGACAGGGAAGAGCATTTCAATGTTGTCAAGATTAGGAACACGGGTGCCTCCGGCGGGTTCAACCCGTTCGCAGCCTTCTTCCTGCTGTTCCGCAAGCCTGATCCTGCGATCGAGTCCCTCGGCGAGGCTGACTATTCGTTAGATAATCACGAGGGCAATGGAAGCAATGCCCGCTTGACGCTGGCGACCCCGCTTGACGCAGGCGATCGCCTCGTTGTGACCTATGCAACCGAAGCCCAGAGCTATTTTGGTGGCGAACGAGTCTACGAGATGTACTCCACGGAAGATCACCTCGGCAATATCACCTGGCTGCAGCGGCAGGCGGTCTATAGCGGAACAGAAGTTGCCTACGACTATTACACTGGCAATGCTATTGAAGGTCCCGGTGGTTCCACCGTCTACCGCGAAGCAGGTGAACCGCGACTGCACTATGCTGGCGAGCCGGTCTTGCATCAACCGCAGGAGATCAAGCGCTACCTGGGTGGCCAGATGGATGAAACAAGAGTTCCTCAGGGCGAACCGATGCAGGACGAGGCGGGCAATCCGGTCCTCAATGGCGACGGCAGCATCTTCGTTGCCCAGGCACGCCAGGCCAAAATTCATAACCGCACAACTCCCGGCGGTTCCCAGGAGCGGATCCGCGTGCGGGACACCGTCTTGTTCCACTATCCCGAATACCATTCGGGAGACGGCGTCGTTCTTTCTTATTCCGCCATCTCTCAGGATGACAATGCTTACGTTGAGGCGACCCGGCCCTCGTTCTCAGATCTTGATGAGACCACGTTGACCCTCGATTTGCCATCAACCGTGGAATCCGCCGACAGTAGAGTCGAGCAGGTGGTCGTGATTTCGGACCGCGGAATCTTCCGGTTGAGTGATGACTTAGGCGACTTTTCCTATGAGGCAACCAACGGACAACTCACTTTCACCACGGCAGATACGTACGATGTCGGACTCCTCAGTGTTGATGCAGAAGACATTGGTTCGGTGGAATTGCAGATCAGCATGAGTGCCCCGGCGGTTCATCGGGCAGGCGACACGGCTCGCTACTTCGGTGACGAGTTGGTTGACGCGGGCGACCCGGTAGTCGACGGCAATGACGCCCTGGTACTAGCGACGGTCGACGATGGCGAAACCTTTATTGTCTCAACATACCGAGACATTCCCGATGACGCTGACCAGGCGCTGCTGCAAAAAGTCATCGACGGCATCTTTGTCGACATGGATGGCGTCTATCACGGTCGCGGTGAAGCGAAATATATAAATGCAGCTGGCGTCCCCACCGACGCACTGGATACAGTCTATTTCACGCCGGAGAATTGGTCGCTGGTTGTTCACGACCAAGGGGATGCCAAGGAATACCTTGGGAACGAGCCACAGGTTTACCGCGGTGGAGAACGTGCCTATTACTCGGCTGCTGACGTCGTGCAAGCTGCACGGCCTTACAACCGCCTTAGTGGCCTGGGAATGAGCGAATTCCTCATCTTTACGAACCTTGGCGGGGACGGTAATACGCCCAACCTGACCATTCAGCTCGGCTCCGGTAACGACACCTTTACGATTGACACCACGACGCGGGACAGCGGCGGGAACACGACCGATTCGGGCGTCATCAGCCTCTCGATGGGGCCAGGTGATGACCGGGTTGGCATCCGCGAGATGGACGACGATGTAACGGTCAACACGGAAGCGGGCCACGACACGGTTTATGTCGGCAGCAAGGCGGGGACCTGGAAGACGCAAAGCGGCAACGACCCAGAGGCCTACATCTTCACCAACGTTGGGGGTGAAGCCGAACTAATTAACGCAACACTGACAGTCAACGGCAAAGACAACGCGACTGTCATTGCGGGGACCACGACCTTTGAGCCAGGCCAATTCGATATCGTTACCGTTGACGACACAATCGATGACGACACGGAAAACGGCACCCTTACGAGCACGCAATTAACGGGCATCTTTGGTGACGGCGGGTCCCTTGTCTATACCGAACTCGAGCAATTGGATATTAACCAGGATGTCGCTCAAGACATATTTACGATTGAAAGCACCCATGGTTCGGCGAGCAGGCCGAGCATTACGAACCTGGAAACCGGAGCGGCTACGGACTCTGTCAACATTCGTACGATCTCCGGAGTCACGAACGTCTCCACGAGCGAGGGAGATGATATCGTCGGTGTTGGCTCGCATTCAAGCGTGCAAAGCACGCCTTCCAGCAACTTCAACGTTCTAAACGGAATCAATTATTATTTCCTCGACATCGACGCCGGGGAGCATGATGGAAGCAGTGGAAATGACCGGCTGCGAGCCTATGACCACGCAGGTTTAATGGCAACCGGCGGGATCTTGACTGACACGTCCATAATTGGCCTCGGCATGGAAGCGGGCATCCGATATGGAAACTTCGAGGACTTGGGGCTTACCCTTAGCGCTACGGTCGGTAGCCATTTCCACGTCGACAGCACACATCCGACTACTTCGGTTGACTTGACCTCTGGCAACCAGACCCCTGGCGCTCAGGTGGCCAATGTCATCACCATCGATGCCATCTCCAGCCCGACAGAGAATTGGACCGGGAATGGCGATGACAAC
>CAZXJC010000793.1:0-6537 GCA_964640885.1 uncultured Pirellulaceae bacterium
TGCAATGAAGAAATGATCAACTTTCACGTCTGCATCATTGCCTTCTACAATGAGACGGCACACTATGCCGACATCGTCCTTCCCTGGACAACCTACCAGGAACGCTGGGACCTCGATGCCCGCGCGTCGTACAACCTTAAACCGTACGTCGGCCTGCGGACTCCGATGGTCAAGCCACTGGGAGAATCCAAGGACGTACGGGAATTCTTCCCGGAACTGGCTCGCCGTATCGGCGGCGGGATGGAAGAGTGGTATCAAGAAAAAGATATCCGCGAATACATGGAAAAATGGGCTGCCCCAGTGCCAGAGAATCCTCAAACCGGCAAGAGCGGCTTGGACCGGCTGCTGGACGAAGGAGCTTGGGAAGGCGACCGAGAACCATTTTACGAGCCTTACAACCAGCCTCTCAGTGAAGAGCAAATGGCAGGAGCTACCGTCGGCGAAGATGGCCGCATCACGCGAGATGGAGTCGGGATTGGCATTATGATCAGCGGTCAGCCAGTCCGTGGATTCATGACCCCCAGTCGCAAGTTCGAAATCCACAGCGCTTTCATTCAAAAGATCGGGCAGAACGAGGATTGCTCTGAATTGATCGCCAGCAGTGGTGTAACACGGACCAAGAATCGACCGGCCAGCCACCAGGGAAATAACGTGGACATCGATTCCATGCCAGGCTGGTTCCAGCCCCAGGAACTACAGGATCTCAAGGATGATGAGTTGGTCATGACCAGCTTCAAGTGGAACGTCCACAACCACGGTCGTACGATGAACCTCAAGTGGCTGGCAGAAATCGTCCACTCCAACCCCGCCTGGATTAACCCTACTACCGCTCGCAAGCATGGTATCAAAGATGGTGACTGGATCGAACTGGTCTCCTACTACTCAGCCGAGCTGGAGGAACAATCTCCCCACCTGCGCCGAGACGATCTGCCGATCGAAAATGGCCGCAAGAAAATATCGACCATGCGAGTCCCGGTGGTCACCATGGAGGGGATTCATCCCCAAGCCATCGCCATGAGCAACAGTTGCGGACACACCCAGTACACCAGCGTGGCCCAGGCCAGGAAACAACCGGCCAGCAGCGGGCACCTGGTCGGCAGCGATCCCAAAACGTTCGTGGATGACGACTGGCAACGAAACATGTGGTGGCAAGATGATTCCCGCGGTGACATCAAGGACTGGAAACAGAACACGGGCAACGGCTGGAACCAAAATAGGCTGATGCCGATCTCCCCGGACCCGATTACCGGGCAGCAATCCTATCACGACACGATTGTCAGCATCAGGAAGATCTAGAGACGACCATTACAACAAAACGATTGATTCGATCCATGAACCACTCATACCAGGACAGCGGCGACGAGTTTACTGCACTGGCCGGTTTCTACCAGCTACTGCAACGGCTCTGGCAATACGAGGTGGACGCCCCGCTGCTGGCCGAACTTCAAGAAGGTCCGCTGGCTGAGGTCGCGTGCGAACTGGATATCCCGCTCGAAGATGGATCCTCAGACAATATCTTAGAAGACCTGGCCGTCAGTTACTGCCAACTGCTGATCGGTCCCGCCAACCACGTGCCACCCTACCAGTCGGTCTGGAGCGACGGCCAGTTCCAGTCAGCAGCCACCACCTCGATGCGGTCGTACCTGGAAATCGTCGGGGAGCAGCCAGCCGACTCCTCGCTGGTCGACCACCTGGGCATCCAATTGCAGGTCATGATGCGGATTGTGAGTGAACTGGCAGCAGCCCAGCCGGGAAGTGAACGCTACAGCGAACTGCAAGCCCTGGCCTGCCGCTTTTACCACGAGCATCTCACCTGGCCCGGAAAGTTTTTAGCAACTGCTCAGCAGGCAACTGACTCGCCTTTCTACCGAGCGGTCGCCCGGGTCACTGCAGAATTTCTCGAACAGGAAGAAAAGTACTGGTCTGAGGTGTTGGCTACCGCCTCCCTGCCAAAGGCATAACGACCAACCTGCCCCGGCCGGGAATGTCAGTTATACTGGATGTTAGTCTGTCCTTGCTCATAGAAAAGTTGCTGCCATGCCCCATTCACCCGTAACTCCGTTGGTAACACTCCACGACCCCCGTGGACGGATCGTTTTCGCTGAACCGCTCCTTTACCATTCGCCGGCTGAGGTGATTTATAGCCGACCTTGGGACTGGGTTGAGACCGACCCGGAACGGGAAGCGATCCGCAACGCATTTCAACAAGTCGTCTTTGACCAGGAGCCGGTCTCCATCAACGCCCGACTGAAACTGGGTGGAGAATACCACACCTATAAATGTCGAGCCGTCCCCGTCGACACCAATGACGTCGTGGTGATGATTACCTCGGTTCCAGTGGTCGATGACCGTGATGAGCTCCTCACCGATCGGGAAGTGGAGTGTTTGCGGCTACTGGTCTCGGGCGAGAACACGGCCAACATTAGCCAAGCCATGGGCATCAAGGCAACGACCGTCAATACGTACAAGCAGCGTTTGAAAGAGAAGCTAGGAGTCGATTCGTTGGCAGGCCTGATTGCCTGGGGCTGCAAGCATCTCTGCTGAAACAACCTTCGTGGAAGGTGTTTTTTTCGGAAGAACATCGGCAATGGGCGAGACTAGGTTTGCCAGCAACTCGCCAGTCCCGCTACAATCAAGCAGTACATTAATTAAGCAAGAACCCGTCAGGCCTCTGCCCCGTCCAGGAGTATCCACTATGAATCATCTCCATCGCCGCCAATTCATCCAGTCGACGCTCGCCACCGGGGCAGCCGCTACTCTCCCCGTCCGTTCCCTCTGGGCCAACAACGCCAACGAGGAAATTGGTGTCGGGTTCATTAGCTGCGGTGGACGGGCTACTGGCCTGATGAAAACATTCAGCCGGATACCCGGAGTCAACATTACTGCCCTCTGCGATCCGGATCAGGATCGGCTTGGTGGAGCCAGCAAACGATTCCCTAAGGCCAAGACCTTTACTAACCTGCGAGAACTGCTGGCAGACAAATCAGTCGACGCTGTCGTCATCGCCACCTGCAACCACTGGCATTGCCTGGCTGCCATCTGGGCCATGGAAGCCGGCAAAGATGTTTACGTGGAAAAACCTCTTTCGCATTCCCAGTGGGAAGGTCGTCAGGCGGTTGCCGCCGCCCGCAAGTATGGCCGCATCTGCCAACTCGGTACCCAGCAGCGTTCCGATCCAATGCAGGCCGAGATCAAGAAATTCCTGCACGAAGAAAAAGCTCTTGGAGAAATCGTTTCCGCTCGCGTAAACCGCTTTGGCGTTCGAGGCGCTATCGGAAAACGGACCGATCCAATGGCACCGCCCAAGAACGTCGACTACGACCTCTGGCTGGGGCCCGCACAATCAGAACCCCTTTATCGAAACAAACTTCATTACGACTGGCACTGGGACTTTAATACCGGCTCCGGTGAAATGGGTAACTGGGGAGTCCACGTCCTGGACGACTGCCGCAACAACGTGTTCCTCGACCAGGTGACCCTCCCCAAACGCATTCTCGGCGGTGGCGGACGGGTGGTTTATAACGACGCCGGGGAAACCCCCAACGTTCATTTCTGCTACTTCGACACCGGTGGCATACCGGTGGTGATCGCTCTTTCCAACATCACGGCCGGCAACGGTTCCAAGAAAACATCGCCCCATCCGGGACCGGGCAGTGGCTACATGGCCTTCTGCGAAGGTGGTCGTTTGGAGGGACAACGTAGTCGTGCCGTAGCTTTTGACAAGGATGGCAAGACGATCAAGACGTTCAGGGGGAACAGCGGCAACGGCCTGCACCAGATGAACTTCATCGAGGCCGTCCGTCGCCAAGATGCCTCGATCCTCAATTCCGAGGTCCAGGTTGGCCACGATTCCACCGGCTGGTGTAACCTGGCCAACGTTACCTACCAAACCGGCAAGACATTCAGCTACGACGATGCCAAGCAGATCGAAAAGGGAAGCCAGCTATGGACCAGCGTCCTGGGAGACATGGACAAGCTGCTCAAGGCTCACGGACTGGACCTGGAAAGTACTGATATCAAGTTGAGTCCGTTGTTGACAATCGATGCCAAAACGGAACAGTTCACCGGCAGTGGTGCCGAGTCAGCTAACCAGTTGCTCAAGCGCGAGTACCGCAAGGGCTATGAGGTCCCCGAATTCCCAGCCAGCAGTAAGTCCTAATCCGCTGCCAAAACTTCCTGTTTATGGAATCCAGAGCATGCCTGCCTGTCATCAACATCCCGCAAATATGTCTCGCCGTGAGGTGATGCGAGTCGGACTCGGCGGACTCTCCGCCCTCTCCCTCTCGGAGTTGATCAACCAGCGCAGCCAGGCCAAGGGCTCCGACAATCGGGATACGGCTGTCATCCTGGTCTGGCTTCCCGGTGGCCATAGTCACCTGGAAACCTATGACCCTAAGCCGCAGGCAACATCTGACTTCCGGGGTCCTTACGACCCTATCGAGACGGTCGTGCCGGGCATGGAAATCTGCGAACTACTGCCACACCACTCCCGCGTGGCCGACCGCTTCAACCTGTTACGAAGCGTCGTTCATACCGGCTTCTGTCATCAACAGGGAACACACCAACTGCTGACCGGTTTTCCCGAACGGGTGTTACGTCGCAAACCGCTCTACCCAGACCTGTTTTCAATCACCAACCGGATTCGCTATCGGTCAGATCGCCAACTCCCCAACTACGTCGGCGTCGGACCGGTTAATTTTCTCGGCCCCTCCTACCTGGGCAACGCCTACGACGTGTTTGCCGTCACCAATGACCCGAACCTCGATAACTTCTCGGTCAACAACTTGGATCAGGCAGATGCGCAAACCACCGCCAGCATTTCCCGTCGCATCAACCTCCGCAAGCAACTGGATCAGTTAAAACATCGGGCCGACTACCTCAGCCAGATGGACGCCCTCGACACATTTGAGCAACAGGCTTTCAGTGTCCTAACCGGATCAGCGGCCAGCGAAGCCTTCAACATCAAGGCCGAAACGGACAAGACCCGTGAACGGTATGGACGCAATCGCTGGGGACAGCAACTGCTGCTGGCCCGCCGACTGGTAGAAGCGGGCGTCGACCTGGTGACCGCGCAATTCTCCGGCGAGCTCTGCGGTGGCGTCGGCAACTGGGATGATCATCCCGTCAACGCAAACTGTTTCGAGGCCATCAAGTATCGCCTTCAATTCATGGACAAGGCCGTGGCTGCCCTGATCGAAGATATTTATGATCGTGGCCTCGACCGTCGCGTGCTGGTGGTCGTCACCGGAGAATTCGGCCGCACACCGCGAATCAGTTACAAGGCAAGCACTGGAAAGAGAATCGGCAGCGCTCCAGCCGGCACCGTACAACCGGGTCGTGATCACTGGCCCCGTGCCACCTCGATCCTTTTCTCCGGCGGCGGCATGCAAACCGGACAAGTAATCGGGAGAACCGATATGCGTGGTGAAGATCCGGTCGAACGAATCGTCGGTCGTGGTGACTTCCTGGCCACCATCTACCAGCACTTGGGGATCGATTTTAAACACACGGCCTTCAAGGATTATTCCGGACGCCCCGTGCCGATCATGATCAGCGAGGGCCGCCCGATTCCGGAACTCTGCCCCTAAGCCGCCAACGCTGCAAGGAATCGCTACCGTGCCCCGCACTCAACACACGCTCCTGCTGACCCTCCTGATGTTCGCTGCCAGTGCACCACTAGTGGCGCAGGATGACGAGAAAGCCATCCTCAACAATTATCGCTCCGCCGCCAGCAAGGGAGGCGATGCGAGTGCCGGAAAGAAAATATTTACCTCCAAGGAGGCCGACTGCACCAAGTGCCACGGCATCGCCGGCAAGAAACCACTGGCCGGTCCTGACCTGGCCGTGATCGGCGATAAGTACACCCGGGACCAGCTAATCCGCTCAGTCCTGGAACCGAGTGCCGGCATCCACCCTGATTACGCCTCGCAAGTAATCATCACCAGCGATGGCAAAACCCTGACAGGTGTCCTGCAAAGCAGGACAGCCAAAGATCTGCGGCTACTCGACGCTGAGGGAAAACTGCTCCGCATTCCAGTCGCTGACATCGAAGAACAAAAGCGAAGCAAGACCTCGCTAATGCCAACTGGCTTGTACAAGAAAATCAAGCCTCGCCAGTTTGCCGACCTGGTCGAGTACCTGGGGACTCTCAAGCAAAAAGAGGGAATCGCCTATCCTGGGATGCCGGCCAAGATTGCAACCGTTGCCAAGCCAGCCTCGGTCGTACCACTACATAGCAAACAGATGCGTTTCGATCACCCAGTCTGGATCATTGCCAAACCGGGGACCACCAACACCTACCTGGTCGTCGAACAGCAGACCCGCAAGATTTACCAGTTGACCAAAAACAAAGACGGAGACCGTAAGGAACTGTTTGCCGACCTCAGTCACGAGGCAATTACCGGCCAGTTCGAAGGTGTTCTCTGCCAGGCCTTTCATCCCGACTTTCTCAACAACCGCAAGTTCTACTTGATTTACCATGTCCAGTAAGACGTTATCTTTTCGCCGGTTATCGTCTAGCGAAAAGCTACCGTCGAT
>CAZXJC010000794.1:0-8360 GCA_964640885.1 uncultured Pirellulaceae bacterium
CGTCAAGGTTCCGGGAATGAGCCCGCCACCGCGCTGCTCGTCTAGCCCCACAACCCCGGTACTCTGTCGATTTAACTCGGTACCCATTTGTACATCTCGTTTCTTTAAGCGCTTACAACCCTGTTAATCACTTGCGCCATGCAGTTCCTGCCAGGCATCAATTAACCATTGTGCTGCCTGGTTCACATCCTGTTCGCTCGTCCCGCGACCCAAACTTAAACGAACCGTACCGCGAGCTATTTCAGCAGGCAAGCCAATCGCCGCCAGCGTACTGGAAACCGTTGTCTCCCCGCTATGACAGGCTGCGCCAGTAGAGGCACATAATTGGGGAACGCTTGCTAACAATTCACTACCAATCACCCCTGGAAAATTAACACTCAGGGTATTGGGTAAGCGAGGAGCTGCTGAACCATTAGACGTTAACCCGTTCCCGATGCCGGCAGCCAGTTGTTCCCATAACAGGTCTCGCAAGTTTCCAAGCCGAGACTGCACATCTTCTAAATCATCCCTGGCCAGGATTGCTGCCTGGCCCAGGCCGACAAGATAAGGAACATTCTCCGTACCAGCTCGCCTGCCCGCTTCATGACTGGCCCCGTGCATGAACGGTTCTAATTCCAGCCCCTCGCGAACGTAAAGCACCCCAACACCCTTCGGTGCATAGAGTTTGTGGCCTGCAATGGTAAGTAAATCCACACCCAGTTCGTCCACCAGAGTCGGTATCTTACCGACGCTCTGCGCTGCATCCGTATGGAGTAACACACCCCGCGCACGGCAGATCTCAGCAATCTCGGCAATCGGCTGGATCGTGCCAATTTCATTGTTGGCGTGCATCAAGCTAACCAGCCTCGTCTCCGGTCGAAGCAACTCTTCAACCTGTCCCGGAGCAACCAATCCATTGGCATCACAATCAACTACACTCACTTCGCAACCACAACGAGCCAGGTAGTTTGCCGGAGCGACAATCGCCGGATGTTCCAACGAGGAAATAATCAAGTGGCCCGATCCCGAGGCAGACTCACGACACATCACTCCCTTTAAAGCCAAGTTATTACTCTCGGTACCTCCCGATGTAAAAACAATCTCGGCGGCCTGTGCACCAAGCAGCGCAGCTACTTGTTCACGCGCCTGCTCAACCGCTACCTGGCATTCCTGTCCAAGCGCATGATCGCTGGAAGGATTTCCATAGTGTTCCGCTAAAAATGGCGCCATCGACTCCTGCACCGCAGGCGCCAGAGGGGTGGTCGCGTTGTAATCCAGATATAAGTGAGACATGATGTTCGATTGACAGCCTATCTAATACCACGCAGTAAACGATCCCTTGCAGTAAAACCGACCCGCTCGCCCGAGACAAGGGTACCGTCCAGAGATCGGCTGGCTGGCAACTGCTAGCAGTCTAGACGTTGAGTAGCTGCAACCTGGGCAAACTGTGCCAACCTTTTGCTTCCTCAGGATCAGGGTAACTACCGATAGCGAGCTGCGCCGATCTACTAGCAGCGGCATGCCTTTTTCCCACCATGGTAGTTTTCTGTACCGATGACCAAATTGTCTCCCAGACACATCCTTGTTCTCCTTCTGGCAGGCAGCCTGGTTGTGCCAGGATTCGGTCTTCAGAACACCTGCTGGGGCCAGGGGACGACCGAGGCGGTGACCGTTCGCATCCAGGATGAGCCACCGGTGGAATTGCCCGAAACCGTCGTCCCGGGCCGTCCTGGTTTTCCTGCCAGCCCGCTCGATACCGATACCTTGCTGACCCCCAATCGCCTGGAGACCGCTGCCAACCAGGTGGGCAGTTCTTATACGGTCATCCAGGAGAGCGAAATTCGGCAATCGCGACAGTCGAGTGTAGCCGAGGTATTGCGTGGCAAACTGGGATTAGATGTAGTTCGTTCTGGTGGACCGGGGGGTGCCACATCTATTTTCTTGCGGGGCGCAAATTCCCAGCACACCAAGGTGCTGCTCGACGGCCTGCCAATCAACGACCCCAGTCATCCCAATCGTGGTTTTGATTTTTCCTCGCTGACGGCTGATAACGTGCAACGGATCGAGGTTCTGCGGGGTCCACAAAGCATCCTTTACGGTAGTGACGCCATTGGCGGAGTCATCAACATTATCACCAAGCGTGGCGAGGGACCTGCCACTATCCGAGCCAGCGGCATGGGTGGCAGTTTCGGCACGGCCCGAACGTCGTTGAGTGTGAGCGGTGGCGACCAGGCAAGTTACTATTCCATTGCCGGCTCATATTCACATACCGACGGCATTTCAGCGGCCAGCGTTCTAACGGGCAATTCGGAACGTGATCGACATCGCAATGGAAATGTTTCCGGACGAATGGGCTGGAACCCGAGCGAGGATTTCAACATCGACTATGTTTTTCGCTACATCGACCGCGATGTCGAAATCGATTCCTTCGACTTTACTGCCGGATTCACCGATGACCTGGCGCGGGCAAATCTAAGTCAACAGTTTATGAATCGAGTCCAACTTCGCTCATTATCCTGGGATGGCCTGATCGAAAACAAAGTCGGTTTCAGCCTGACCGATTACCAGCGGCAGGACACAGCTACCATGTTCGCCTTCGAAGCCAGTGAGTTCCATGGACAAACACGGCAGTTGGACTGGCAGAGCAACCTGGCTTTTACAGAGAATCAGCTGGTCACGGTCGGCGTCGATTACTTACACGAGACTGCCTCCAGTGACTTAAATGCGGAGCAACAACAATTTAATACGGGTGTTTACCTGCAAGACCAGGTGGTGTTAAGCGACAACTGGTTTGCCGGGCTGGGCTGCCGCTGGGACAGCCATAGTGCCGCTGGAAACGCATCGACCTACCGGATCAGTACGCGTTACCTGGCTCGGGAGCGGACCACGGAGTTTCACGGCAGTATCGGTACCGGTTTTCGCGCTCCCGCACTCGCCGAAAACTTCTTTACCGGAGGCAACCCCGCACTGCTGCCGGAAACAAGCAAGGGCTGGGATGCCGGAATCCAGCAGTCGTTCCTGGAGGGCATCATCGTGCTGGATGCGACCTATTTTCACAACGATTTCCGTAACCTGATCGATTTCGATTTCACCACCTTCACTTTGCAAAACATTGGCCGCGCACGGGCTGCCGGGGTGGAAGTGACCGGTACCTGCCTGCTCACTCAACAGTCTTCGCTGTCGGCCAATTACACATGTACCGACAGCAAGGATCTGCAATTCGGCGGAAAACTGGCTCGCCGACCGCACCATAAAGCGGGCTTAACTTACCGCCGGCACTCGCTCGATGAGCGGACGAATTTGCAAGCCACCCTGCTGGTCGTTGGAGACCGCTTGGACTTACCTGTTCGTTACGGTGGCACGGTTCTGGACAACTACCTGCTGCTCAATCTCTCCGGCAGTTACCAGCTTGGTCCCAGTTGGGAATTGTTCGGTCGGATCGACAACGTAACCAACGAGCAGTACATCGAAGCACTTGGCTTTGGTACCCCAGGAATTGCCGGTTACGCGGGACTCAATGTTGTCTGGTAAGCGGTTGCAGGTGACCTCTGCCCTAGAATCAGGGCATCTCGATGCGAAACCGAATCGGCACGATCACTTTCACAGGTTTCTTGGACGGTTGCTTTACCACAATCATAAATCGCCACTTGCGTACTGCCTTGATGGCAGCTGCATCGAGACTGCGGTTGTTACTGGTCTGCACCACGCGGGCACTCAAGACCGTCCCTTTCGGATCAATCTCAATCTGGATCTTCACGAGCCCCTGTAGACGGTTTGCCAGCGCGTCGGCCGGGTATTCAGGGCTAGGATTATAAACCGGCCGCACGACTGGTTGCTGGTTAACTCCCGGAGTGACCGGCGAACCACCGGCGACAGCCTGCTGTGGAACCTGCCGAGCAATCTTGACCTCCGGCATCTTGGGTTTTTGCGTGGCATGCTTCTGCAAAGCGACTTCCTGCGCTGCCGATGCTTCCTCCGTCGGCGACAATAATTCATCTGGGGATTCTGTCCGGCGGGCACGCTCCAGTTGTTGTGACTCAATGCTCGATTCGACAATCGGATCCTCAGCCCGAGGACGGCGCCAGGAGGCAACCAAGCGACTTGGCAACCGATCCGTCACCGGGGTGGCCGTCTCGAGTCGTACCGTAACAGGATGAACTTCTTTCTCTTGCCAGTCAGGACGAACCAGTTCCAGCAACACGCTCAAATCCTGGGGAACGGGGGGCTGCTCAGTCTCATCGGCGGCAATTACTTCCACGACCGGGGATACCGCTTGTTCCGTGGCAACCCAGTTTTCTCCACCTGGCGGCGGTATCAGTGCCGGGATGTCAGTAAGCATCACTGGCAAGGACCAGCCCGCCAGCGTCCAGATGGCTGCCAACACAAGGCTGTTACTAAACGGGAAGAAAAAAATCATCAGGGTAAGCAGCCAGGGAGAACTGCGCGAATGCTGGTACTGTGTCACCGCTCCATGGCGATGTCCCGCCGGCACGTAGGCCAGGCGTGCACTCCGCAGTGGCCGGCCAGAGGCATCACGGCCTAGCCGACCGCTGAGTATCAGTAGACCTTCACAAGTTCCCCAAAGACCAGCCAAACCGGCGGTCAACAGCGTTAGCAGAGACTGCAGAAGAGGAATCCAACGATAGCCGAGATAGCAGCGATGGAGGCCGAAGGCACCGAATACAACTCCCAGAATACCGGCCGTTGACTTGCGGCAAGGGGACTGGTTTCCTGTTTCGGCAAGTTTCAACTGGGGAAATTCAAACGAATCCATATCGGTCAATTTGTCCCTTCAGGACAACACGAAAGCAAGAAAAACAGTCTTAGAACTTTAATGGTGGAACGGTTTTTGAGCCAGTCCCCTCTCTCTAGAAATACTCACCTCTTACCGCAGGTTGAATCTCAGAATCACCCACGGGAGACCTGCGAAAGCAACTAAAAGGCCAATAGTGGACGAATTCAGAGTAATCTGTGAGAATAAAGATTGTCCTTGATTCTCTATTTTCGATTCGGCGCAGGGCAGATACCCTGACGGTTTTCTGTGGGAGGAGTGGTTGCATGAGGTCACGACGACAAACTGGTTTTACACTGGTTGAACTGCTAGTCGTAATCACCATCATCGGTATCTTGATGGGCTTGTTGTTGCCAGCCGTGAACATGGTGCGTGAGAGCGCCCGCCGCAGTCAATGCGCAAACCGGGTTCGCCAACTGGCCCTGGCCGTCAATACCTTCCATGAGTCGAAAGAACGTTATCCTGGCTGGCGAGAATGGACCGCACGTTGGGACTTGAGAAGGACACCGGTCCCGGCCGGAGCCAACAAGCCGGTCAGTTGGATGACAACACTGCTCCCTTACATGGAGCATGAACCAACAAGTAAGTACTGGGAAAATCCAAAGATGGGATTTTCAGCCCAGTTGAGTCCGCCGATACCAAGTTTCCTCTGCCCCAGTGACCGTACCCTCGAGGGTACCCAACAACTCGACGAGGCACCGGAAACCTCCTACGTGGCCAATGCTGGTTGTGGCCGCACATTGAATAACCGTAAGCTCCTGAAGGCAAATGGGCTTTTCCAGGATCTCGTCTATTTTGACGGTCAATCACTGCAACGCCCAACGGTTCATTTGAGGCTGATCGAATTGACTGATGGAGCCACTCACACGATTGCCGTTAGTGAAAACCTGCAAGCGGAATTCTGGCACCGCTCGACCCCTGATCTCTATCGGGCTCGAAACGTGAAAGAGTATGACGCGATTCTCCAGAATCGTAACAACCGCGCCTGCTACAGCAACATCATGGTCTGGTGGCCCGCACCGCCAACCGGCAAGAGGCATGGAATCCTGAATGCCGAGCTCTGCAAGCTCAATGGCCAGGCAACCAACAAAATCCTTCGTGATCGCAGTCCGCGGGCTTTCATGCCCTTCGCAGCGAGACCTTCCAGTAACCATAAGGGTGGGGTAACCGTCGGTTTTGCAGATGGCCACACAGCCTTTATCACCAACGGTATTGACTACATTGCCTACCAGTCGCTGTTAACGCCGGACAATGCCAAGTCCAGCATGCCAAATCCGGCCTACCAGTTGTCACCTACCGACCTGGGGAACTAGCCGCTGGCTACTTCTTACCGCGGCGACGCTGTAACTGGAAAAACTCCGTCAAGAGTTGCCCGCAAGCTGCCGCGTTCACGCCAGCAACCACCTCCACCCGGTGATTTAACCGATCGTCATCGAGCAAATGGTATAGCGAGTGGACGAAACCAGCTTTCGCGTCCGTCGCTCCGTAGACCAGTCGTGGAACGCGGGCCAATAGCATCGCCCCAGCACACATGGGACAAGGTTCCAGCGTCACGTACATGGTGCAATTCGTTAATCGCCAATCTCCTAACGATTCGGCTGCCTGCGTAATGGCAATCATCTCCGCATGTGCCGTGGGGTCGTGCAACTGCTCACGCTGGTTATGGGCAGCAGCAATCACGCGGTCACCACAAACTACGACTGCTCCCACAGGAACTTCTTCCTCGCGACCAGCCAACTCGGCCTGCTGCAGCGCTAACTGCATGTAATGTTCGTCCAGCGGTTGAGGTATTTGCGGATCGAGAATCATCGTCAGCCGATTTCCCTTAGCACCTAAGGAAGTTTACGAATCTGGATTTTCCGCAAGGCGGCTTTCGTTTCCCAGGTCGAGATACCCAGTGGACAGGAAAGATCCACTTCATTGCGAATGGAAATCTTCTTTCCCTTCGTGTTTTCGTCGACAATCGGACGGTCATCAATCCAGGTCTGAATTCGTTCTGGCTCAACTCGCACCCGGATGCGGTACCATTGTCCTTTTTTGAAGTTCATATACTTAGTCGTATCATTTTCCGAAGCATCCGCACCATCGATGCTGGACAAACCGACAACCGAGCCACCCCAACCACCGACAATAAAGCTGCAATACGCATCTGCAACTGGAAAAGTCAGCCCACAGAAAAAATCATCACCATCGAGTTTGACCGCCTCCAACTGTAACTCGTAATTCATTTTAGGTAACTCAGCCGAGTAAGTGATCCCGGTCATCGAGTAACCAAACTCGAGAACAATGCGACCGTCGCTAACACCTACGTCTCCTTCGCCACCAAATTCGGTCTTCTTCCAATCTCCCAGGGCCTTGCCGTCAAACAGCGATTGCCAGTTAACCCGGGACGTCGATCGACGACGCAAGCGAACTCCCAACCGGGGTCGAGCATCCTCACTGCGACGAACGCGCCGAGGACCAACCAGGCGCCAATTCGAAACCCGCTCTACGGCCGCCAGCGGTGAAACTGGGCCGATCCCCGCCAGTGTCACCAGGACCATCAAGGGGATGATCCAGGCCAGCCGAGATGACCGCCGTCGTGGAGAATCCTTTTGTGTCGTAACCGTCTGCTGGACGCCAAAATGCTTCATCACACAACTCCCCCGAATCTGAAGTTAGCTAATACCTGCCCTCATGATACTGAGATCAGTTTCCAAAGCAACGAACCGAGCAAAGAAAGGAACCCGTGATGCTTGCTTAAGTAACCGCCTGGACCAGGAAAACCAGCCCCTGTTACTTGTTTAGAATTAGTTTTCCCTGCCGCGTGATCCGCAACTGGTAAACTTCAGTACCATGCTCAATCTGAACCAGCTTGGCCTCGCCAAAGAGTTCCGCAGATTGCCATACTTTGATCGTTTTGGGTGACTCCGGCAAATCACCCAACTTGTCCGCCTGATCATCACACATCGACTAAACCTACTCCCTCAACCGAAAAGCCAGCAGCTTCTATCCAGTCAACAAGGATGACAGGGGAACCACTGATCACTGCAAAAGATTTCCTCTATCTCTCAAAGAAGGCATTAAGCTATCCTTATTGAGATTCATTGTCAATAGTCGGATAAAGGCGTTTTTGAAAAGATTTACCAATTGCCCAACCTCAGCTTTTTATCGATATATCTAGGACACAACGGTTTTGCTGCAACTGGTCGGCCGACAAACCATTAATCCGAAAAAGCCAAGCTTGTTAACGATATCAAGTCTCGTTAACTGACTTATACGGCCCACAATTCGTAAATCGAAGCTGATTCAGGACTCGATGAAGAAGCTCGCCTGGCACTCAGCGATCGCTTCGGAAGTATCAGCCCGGCTGGCAAGCCCTTCCATAACCACCACGTTTCGCTTCCGCTTGAGCGATTTTCCTGCCAACAGTACACGGCAACCAACGGGCAGAGGATTGCGGTAACGAATTTCACATTTCGCCGTAAAGCACCGCAAACCTTTCAGATACAACCAGTTAGCCATCACGTCATCGAGCAGGCTAAAGAGGATTCCACCATGAGTAATGCCGTCATATCCACAGTGATCCGCACCCGGGACGAACTCACCA
>CAZXJC010000795.1:0-2651 GCA_964640885.1 uncultured Pirellulaceae bacterium
TTGGGGGGCATTTCCAATCCATCCCAGAGGACCGCTTGGAACAACAGGCTCTCGTCGGGCTTGCCTGCGACCAGGGCCGGCTCTTCTGATTCGCCACCCTTAAGCATGGCGTCACGGCTGCGCAAGTCGAGCTTTCCCTTAAGCTCCTGCGGCTTATCACCATGGCAGGCAAAACACTTTTGCCTCAGCAACGGCATCACTTCCACGGAAAACAAGCGATCAGCAGCTTCCTTACTGAGTGTCCGTTCCTGGGCCCAACTAGGGGAAGTGCTACCAACCAGCGTCAGCAGAGAGCAGGCTGCCATAACGATTGCCAGCTGCGTATTCCTAATTCTCATCAGGGACCACTTCGAATTACTATTCGATCTTATCATTTCTTCTTTTTACGAGGCTTGGCCGGAGCATTTTCTCGAAGATGGAGGTACTGTCCAGACAGTTTTATGGCTTTCTGCCGGTCTGCTTCGTCGTAGTCCCAAAACTCCTGAATGATCGCTTCCGCCGCCGGGTGATCCTGGCCCTTGTCACCAACCCGTTCACGCAGTTTCGCCAGGCGATTCTTGAGATCACTGACAACCTGAGCATACTTTGGATTGTCATACTCGTTCACGATTTCGGTGGGATCATTCCGCAGGTCGTAGAGTTCCCAGCCAGGGGGCGTACGATCCTGTCCCTTGTAATTGCAGCCGTAATAGAACAGCAATTTATAGTCCTTTGTGCGAATACCGACGTGTCCCGGATTATCGTGATGTGCCATGTGCATCCAGTAACGGTAATACGCTTCTTGTTTCCAGCCTTTCGACTCTTTTCCCGTTTCGCAAATCGAACGGAAGCTACGTCCTTGCATCACCGCTGGTGTCTTGACACCGGCAAAGTCGAGCATCGTCGGTCCGTAATCGACGTTTTCCACGATGGCGTCTGCACGCGAACCGGCTGGGATCGTTTTTGGATAACGGATCAGGAACGGCATCCGCATTGCTTCCTCGTACATCCACCGCTTGTCCATGTAATCATGCTCACCGAGCATGAATCCCTGGTCTCCGGTATAGATGATGACCGTCTTATCCATCAGCCCACTCTGATCGAGATAGGCAAATAGTCGGGCCAAGTTATCGTCAACTCCCTTGACGCAGCGCAGGTAGTGTTTCAAGTAGATATTGTAGGCTGCTCGCTTGGCATCTTCGTCACTCAGGGCCGGATCGACTTTGTAATGTTTTGCATAGTTGCGTCGAGGATTCCGCCGCCCAATCGATGTTCCAATATGGGGCAACAGTTCATCATTGGCACCGCGTGTGGCGATCGATCCAAACTTTGGTTGTTTCCAGAGATTCTCCGGTTCCGGGATATCCGTTTCGGCAAGATAGTTTTCGTAACGCGGAGCGTATTGGAAAAAATCGTGTGGCGCTTTGTAGTGATGCATCAGGAAGAACGGCTTGTCCGGATCACGCTTTTCCTTTAACCACTTCAGGGCAACATCGGTGATTGCATCCGATGAATGCTGGCCTGTGAACTGCACCGTATTATTCGGCCATTTCTTCTCACCCTGAACGCGAAATACCGGGTCAAAATACTTGCCCTGTCCGGGCAGGACGCAGTAATAATCAAAAGCACCGGGTTCGACTTTGAGATGCCACTTGCCGATCATCGCGGTCTGGTAGCCGGCTTTTCCCATTGCCAGTGCCAGGTACTGTCGCTTTTTCTCGATACGCCCACCGAGATCGTAAACACCGTTCACATGTGGATATTGGCCTGTCAGTATGCAGGCCCGGCTGGGAGTACAAATCGAGTTCGTACAAAAAGCGTTTTCAAATAACATTCCTTCCCTGGCCAGCCGATCAATCGTCGGCGTCGGATTAAGCTTAGAAAGGCGGCTTCCATAACAGCCGAAGGCCTGGGACGTGTGATCGTCTGACATAATGAAGAGAATATTGGGCCGCTCTGCGGCCAGGCAGGTTAATGCCGGCAACAGCAGCGTCAAGGCAAAGAGGATTCTCAGCAAGCAACGTTTCTTCATTTCAACAAACCTGGTTCAAGAACAAGTAACCGACCGAATGGTCGTTTTGCTGGCTGCTAACCGCATTAAAAGAGACTCGCAACAGCCTCAATTATAGCATCCAGATGCGTAGGCCAGCAATCGCAGCCAACCTGAGAAGGATGGCATTAATCAACCGTCACGAACTCGTTTAGCCTGGTTAGGTAGAGACCTTTTTCCTTGACCTGTTCACCGGTCAACAGCTGCCAGGTATTGGCATAACCGTTCACCTGTCCTCGGTAATGATCAACAAGCTTGTCGACCGAAGAGGCCGTGACCGCATCGGTCTTGTAGTCGACAATGACCCAGCCGTCGTCTTCCTGGAACATCAGGTCGATGACACCACGGACCAGCGTCGGCAACCCCGTTTCACTATCGCTGGCATCCAGGCAGTGTTCAAAGGGGACTTCGACAAGGCGTTTTTCGCTGGCTTGCGCTCGCTGCCAGATTTCTGACTCCAAGACGCTTTGCACGACGGCCAACGCGTCATCAATCAGCGACACATCGAGATCCTGTTGTTCCAACGCCGTGTAAGCGAGGCTCTCGAGCGGCATCCCCGGCTGTTGCATGGCCGTTTCCAGCAGCAAGTGGATAACCGTTCCCCAGGCAGCACCCTGGCCAC
>CAZXJC010000796.1:0-5302 GCA_964640885.1 uncultured Pirellulaceae bacterium
TCATAGGGAAAGTTCAAACCGGGGGCTACGTATTGAGTACATTTTCCGGATGTCATACGATATTGGCCAGAGCCATAGCCGGCAATCGCCAGCGGGTCACCTGGTCGGGCAGCTCGAGCAGCGATCGGAACCGCATCTACCTTCGGAGTCCAGATCACGAGGGCTGCCAGATCCCAGTTACGATCCTTCTTTGCAACCCGGGCGGAACTACGAAAACCATCTGGAAACGCTACGGTAATTTCACCCTTGGCGTCACGGATCACATGCCAGTTGGTAATGACCATGCTTACTTTTTCACTGCGAGCAATAAGTGTCCCAGATCCGTACGATGTACCATTTCCATCATCGACGATAATCCGTACCACGGCGGGATGAGGTGTCTGCCAGTTATTGCGCGACGTGTTCCAGGCTCGTGGCTTTACTCCCTCCTCGGCCAACAAAGCTGGCTGAGCAGTCGCCACCAGCAATAACGATAACAGCGAACCAATCATGGCTACTCGCAAACTGATAACGCAGCGAGACCAGTCCACGGAGGTGGGGGACACGGTCAAACGATAGAGAGTTCTCAAAACGGTCACGGTTCTGTCCAAAAATACGGAAGCAACTGCTAGTAATTAACCCTGGTCTATATTCATATCATCGTCCCAAGCTCGAGAAAAACCGTATGAATCCAGCGGTTGACCGCATCTGCCGTGCAACAGGAAAAACACGTATAGGCAGTATTTCGTCCGCTGCTATCGGCACAATCGGACCGATGAGAACACCCCTGGCATACCATCTGTACACGTTGTGGCAGTCGTATGGTGCAACCAGTCTACTGGTCAAGAAAGGACCGATCAGAACGATCAGAACAGTTCTGCCAATGGTTTCCCATTGTTCTGGACTACATAGTGCGGGCGGCCGCGCGGGTCCAGGTAGGTCGTATTAAGCGGAACACCCATATGCCGGTAAATCGTCGCTGCCAGATCGCCAGGAGTCACCGGTCGGTTGCGAATTTGGCTGCCGTCACGCTCAGTCGATCCAATCACTTGGCCGTGACGCAAGCCGCCTCCCGCCAGGACCATCGACATCACCACCGGCCAATGATTGCGACCATCGATACTTTCCTGGGTACCAATGTTGGGGGTACGACCAAATTCACCCATGGCAATCACCAATACATCGTCCAGCATGCCACGTTCCTCGAGATCTGCAATCAGTGTCGTATGCAAATGATCGAACAAGGGCAACAGTGGGCCAAGTCCTTTGGAGATTCCTCCGTAAACACCCCCTGGAATTCCATGGTTGTCCCAGGTCCCGGAGGCGGTGTGGTAGCTTAAATCAAGCGTTACAAAACTGACTCCAGCCTCAACCAATCGACGGGCTAAAAGCGTTTGCTGACACCACAAGTGCTTGCCATACCGGTCACGAGCCTGCTGGGATTCACGACTGACATCAAGTGCTTGCTGAGCCCGTCGCCCCAACAACATGTCGACCGCTCGCTGGCGGTAACTGTCCATGGCGTCCATCGACCCTTCCAAGTCAAGGGATTGGCGAATGCGATCAAATCCCTTCAGCAGGGTAGCTCGATTCTGGACACGCTCGTGTGTCAAACCGCCAGGCAACTTGAACAGATCTGCTCCTGAAGTCCGACCTGTATCGACGCCAAGCTTGTCATAAATGGGTAACCGGGTTGCCTGATTAGCAATAAAAGGATCGTATTGCTTACCCAGGTGGCCGGCGTAGGCGAGATGAGAAACACTGCGCTGGAAAGCGACATATGGTGGCATCGAGGGATGATTAGGACCGTGATGCTTCGCCACGATTGAACCGATTGCGGGGTACTTGTTACCAAGGGGATTAGTTCTTGCTGAAGCCGCCAGGTTCCCGGTCTGGAAAACCTTGTTCGGCTCGTGGTTACTCTTTCTGGCATCAACCGAGCGAATCAACGTCAGCTTGTCCATGATGGCAGCCTGCTTTGGCAAGTGCTCACAGATTTGCACACCCGGCAGTTTTGTCGAACGCACCCCGAACGGGCCACGATTTTCAAACGGTCGATCTGGCTTGGGATCCCAGGTATCGATATGGCTGGGACCACCGGCCATCCACAACAGGATAACACTCTTGCCGTTGGCCATTGTTTGACCAGAAGCTGCCGCCGCGCTGCGCATTTGCAGCAAACCTGGCAAGCTCAAACCCGCCAGGCCAGCCATACTCGCCTTGAGCATACCGCGACGATCGAACACCGTGAGTCCTTCACGTTGCCGGGCATTGAGATTAACAAAGGCGTGTTCTTGATGCATACGTTTTCCAGTGCAAAGGCAGGTATTAACTCGCCACGTCCAAATCCACCAGGGTTCAGCGAGCAGTCTCCTTACCAGAATATCGACCAATGTCAGTAACTTCAAGCGAGAATTCCCTTTAGTTGCCTGACATTCAACTGCCAATCGCCAGTTGAATGTCTTCAAGGCCTTAGCCTACATTGATTTAGCCAAGTTGAACGTGGTAAAGTCGCCATGACATTCCCCTTGACCAACAACGTGCGTTCTTCGCCAGCCGTCCCATCATGAACTCAAATTCAGTACCAGACAGCAGTCGTCTGCGACGATTTCGGATCCTGGCGGTGCTACTGGCAATCACTCCCTTTTTGCTTGTCGAAATGACCGTCCGCCTCTGCGGCTGGGGATTACCACAAGAATCCTATGATCCGTACCTGGGCTTTGAGTCAATACAACCGCTGTTCGTTCTCGGCCAGAACCAGCAGCGTTACCAGGTTTCCGAGAGTCGCTTGGAATTTTTTCGTCCGGAGCAGTTTCCCGCTCGCAAATCACCGGGAACTTACCGGATTTTTTGTCTCGGTGGTTCCACGGTTCAAGGCCGTCCCTACTCCCTGGAAACTGCCTTCAGTAGCTGGCTCGAGCTGAGCCTGCGAGCGGCGGCACCCGAACGACAATGGGAAGTGATCAACTGCGGTGGTATCTCCTATGCCAGCTACCGACTGGTGCCAATCCTGCAAGAAGTTCTCAACTACCAGCCCGACCTGCTGATCCTCTACACCGGACACAATGAGTTCCTGGAAGCTCGCAGCTACCCTCGTCTAAAAAACCCTGCCTGGACAACTCGGCAACTGAGAAAGATTCACTCCCACTGGCAAACAATCAACTGTCTTCGTCAACTCTGTTACCGGTCCCCGGGACCAGTCCAGGAAAATTCGCAGCGGATCGCGATGCCAACGGAGGTTAATGGCCTGCTGGACCAGGCTCGCCTGCAGGATTATCACCACGATCCGCAATGGCACCATGATGTGATCGAACATTACCAGTTCAACCTGCAGCGAATGATTCGGCTCGCGCAACAGGCCCAAATTCCACTGATCCTGGTCAACCCCGTCTCTAACTTGAAAGACTGCCCACCCTTCAAGACCGAACCGGGAATAGAAGTTGGCGGAGCAGCCCAAGAACAGTTTCAATGTTTGTGGAAGGAAGCCCAGCTGTCCCCCGTGTTAGAAACACAAATCGAAAAGCTACAGGCTGCCGTACAACTCGACCCAGGGCACGCCGGTGTCCAATACCACCTGGGAAAATGTTACGAAGCGGCTGGTCAGTTTGAACAGGCCAAGGCCTGCCTGTTAATGGCCAAGGACCAGGACGTCTGTCCGCTCCGCATGCTCGAACCGATGCACACCAGGCTGCTCAACATCGCCAAGGAAACGCGTACCCCGCTGGTCGACGCGCGGCAATTGTTGGAAGACCAGTCCGATGAACGTATCACTGGCAACAAGGTACTCCTGGACCATGTGCATCCGACCATCGAAGCCCATCAATCGATTGCCACAGCCCTGTTGAAAAAGATGATCCAACTGAAAATCCTCTCGGCTCGCGAGGGCTGGCAAACGGTTCAAGTTCAACACTATCGGGACCATCTCGGCCAGTTACCGAAAGCTTACTACGAGCGAGGAAAGCAACGACTGGCCGGACTGCGACTGTGGACCCAGGGTCGGGCCGGGGAATTGAATCTCCAGCCACCACCGGAACCTTCACAGCCCTAAAGTGAGAGCACCAGAGTCACCTTACTTCTTCGACTTAGAAGACTTTTTCTGCTTGATCGCACCGGTCTGCTGAGCCCACTTCGTCCAGGCTGCCGCCATTGCCTCGGTTCGCTCTGGATCCTGCTGGGCAAGATTTTGCGTTTCAGTTCGATCAGCAACTACATCATACAATTCCCATTTCTTGACCAGCTTGTCCCAGACGCACTTCCACTTTCCCTGGCGAATAGCACGATTACCGGACCATTCCCAGCACAGTGTCTCGTGGCCAATGCGTTCTTTACCCTGCAAGACCGGAACCAGCGACTTCCCTTCCAGTGGCAGGATTTTCTCGCCATTTACTTGCTCGGGATAAGCTGCCCCGGCCATTTCCATGAAGGTCGGCATAAAATCGATCAAGTGGCCTACCTGGTTGGTCAGTGTGTTCGGTTTTACCGTTGCCGGCCAGCGAGCAATCAGCGGTGTGCTGATCCCGCCTTCATGTACCCAGCTCTTGTAACGCCGAAACGGAGTATTCTGGGCCCAGCCCCAGGCAGGTCCCACAGCCGTGTAATACTGTTTCGGTCCAGGCACAGCCTGGGTATTACGTCCACCCGGCTCCTCTGCACAACCACCATTGTCCGAAAGAAACATCACGAGGGTATTTTCCTCGATACCCTCGTCGGCGAGTGTTTTTAAAATCCGGCCGATATTCTGATCCATGCAATCGATCATCGCAGCGTAGACAGCCATCCGTAAATCTTCCCAGGCATGGTTCGCCGTTTCCCACGGATAGCTGCGTGAATCGGTCCCCGAAAGTTTCCATTTTGGGTCAATCAGGCCCATCTTCAATTGCCGCTGTAACCGCTCTCGGCGCATCTTATCCCAGCCCATCAAGTACTTGCCCTGGTACTTGGCAATGTCTGCCGGCTTGGCATGCAGCGGGTAGTGGGGAGCCGTATAGGTGACGTGGACAAAAAATGGCTTCTTATTAGCAGCAAAAGCCTTGATCTGCTCTACCGCATGATCGGTAAAGGCATCGGTCGTGTAATAGTCTGCTGGAAACTGAGTGATTTTCTTGTCGTCGTGACCAAACAATCGCACCCTTGCTCCCTTGAAGGAAGGATCACGCTGCTGCGGATCGAAAAAGTTACAGCAGCCATCGAGCAACCCGTAGTAGGAATCAAAACCGCGGTGGAAAGGATGTGTCGTTGGCCCAGATCCGAGGTGCCATTTACCACTTAACGAGGTTTGATAACCCGCGGCCCCCAGCACCTCAGCCAGTGTCACCATGTTCGT
>CAZXJC010000797.1:0-6862 GCA_964640885.1 uncultured Pirellulaceae bacterium
TTACTTATTTCCCTCTTAAGTTCCTCGATTCTATCGTATCGGCTTGTCAGCTGACTGTTGATTTTGGGGATGCTCCAGGTTAGCAGGAACAGGCCGCACAGACAGCCGACGATGATGGCTAGTATTTTTTCTCGTTGATTCATGATCTTTGCCTTTGCTTTGAGTTTTGGGACTCGCTGCGTTTCTCTTGTTGAAGGAGCTGTATTTTGTTAGTCGGTACTAGTTGGTTTCCGTTGCGGACGGGAGGAAGGGCTGGAACTGCGTTTCTTGGCCTCAGCTTTCTTGGCAGCCGCTTGAGCCGCTTGTATTTCCGCCTCTGAGAGAACGGTGATGGTTTGGTTGGTGAGCCAGGGGTAATCTCGGTTGTTTTTGTCCCCTTTGAGCCCTGAGTCCTTTGCTTTATGGCCTGTGTCTTTGAGTCTTGCAGACAGCTCTCCCCACTTCAGGGAAGCGTTCTCACTGACATGCAGCTCCATCGAGATGCGGCCACCTCCTTCGGTTCGGGAGTTCATCAGGACACGGTTGGCAATGGCTTTGTCAGCAGCGGGAAACTTATCGGTGTCCGACAAGCGGGCTAATTCTTCAAGCCAGACGACATTGCCACGAGTGAACTTGGAAATTTCTTGGAGCTTCTTGGAAAGCGCGTCACCTTCCTTGACAAACTTTTCCAGTTTGTTCGACTCGGCTACCTTGTCAGCAATCTCATTGTCGAGTCCGCGGAGTTTCATGTACCAGGCCATGCTAGCCATGAGCAGACAGGCGGCGATAGCAACGCCGATCCACGTGTTGCGACTGAGGGTGCTTGGTGGTTCCGGTGCCTTGCGTGGAGACAGGAAGGAAATAGTGTGAGCTCCCGAGTCTGCTTCGTCTTGTAGCATACCCAGTAAGGCGGCATAGCGTTCCGGGTATTCGGGCAGGTTGTCGCGGATGCTGGGGCTTAAGGAAACCTGTTCAAACGGCTGTACCGCCGAGGTTTGTAGCGACAGTTCCTGGGGAATCAGGGTTTGCAGTTCCTGCTGCAGGCTGCTGTTACCACACAGGACAATTTGCTCAATGGCCACACCGTTCATTTGGTTTTGAGCGGCCGCGATGGTACGACGTAATTCACCGACGATGGCTTGCGATTGGACGCTGGCTTGCGGGTTGCTGGGAAGTCGGATCGTTCTCATGAAGACGACTTGCTGGGCATGCAGCACAGTTAGATCGGCCTCCTCTCCAAGCACCTCCACGATCAGAGAGCATTCGGGAAGCTGTTGACTGAGAGCTCGTTGGACCAGCGACCCGGTAGCAAAGGGGCGCAGTACCAGTCTCGTCGCTTGCGTGTCATTGGCCAGACATGTTTCTTGGATGTCGTTCACCAGTTCCGGTGAGATTGTCGTAGCCAGGACATTCTGCATTTCATCTTCTGTGGTACTGGCAAGGGGCACAAAGTCCAATGGCCAGTCTTCGCCAATGGTGGAAAACTGTCGCAGAGCCTGGTGTCGAACCATGGCTGGCAGTTCGTCTTCCGGAACTATCGGAACTGGCAGGACTCGTACTTCGACGTTAGAACGTGGCACGGCCATCAGTGCCGTGGCTTGTTGGCGGCTTGCTCCTTGGCCCTGCAGCGCTTCAGCCAGGACGTCGGTTAGCGAGCGGGCATTGTTTTCGCCCTCCGTATCTCCGTTTCCTCCGATTGCTAAGTCGCTAAATGGGAAGCTGCTGGCATCTTCTACGATTACATCAGTACCACGTAAATTGGCACGGACGAGTCGTAATTCACTGGCATCCCATTCTACTGCTAAAAATTTAGCCATTGTGCCTGTCTCCGAATATCCTCAGTTTGTGAATAATTGGTCTTGGGTGTCGCTTTAGTTGGTCGGTGCGACCGGTGGAGTACCTGTTCCAGTGCCGATCCCCCCAGAACTAAACCCCAGAAAGTCGATAGAGTATCCCTTTCCGAGGTGACTAATATCTCTCCAGAATACTATGCGGGGTATCTCGCCGGTAGCATCAAAAATAACTTCTGCTCGCGAGGTTGCCCCTCCATCTTCATAATAGCCCACGATTTGCGCCCTGTGGACGTCTCCTCGGGTCGTTATAAACGGTATTAACTGCTTCATCTCATCAAGCGTTACAATAAGTGACGTCATGAGCCATGTTTCGTGTTGCTGAGAGGGATCATCCGGAACTGGTTCCAGTTGTCGCTGGGTAATAATCTGTTCCACGATGTCTTCATTCATACCGGGAATTCCCATCAAGATGGACCTGGGGGCCTGGTTGATATTGATCCGTCCCGGGATAAATGGACCCTCAACGGACGTGACGCCATCCATCAGGGTAGTGATATAGGTGATGATTTTGTCTTCTTCGAATGGACAGCGCAAGACTACGGTTCTGCCCTCGGACGGAATGGAGACTTGTTTGCCGATTAGGTCTAATACCTTGGTGATTTCACGCTTGGGTTCCTGGTTCAGATCCAATTTAATTTCCGAAGCACTGATCCCTTCTTCGTCGCCATCGTAATCTTCCGAGGCCTGCCGGTAGGCGATGATGAAATTTGCTGCCTCGCCGCTAAAGACATTTTTCAAGTCTTCATGCAGTTGGCTCAAGTCATCCGAATTCAAGTAGATCCGTGGCTCTCCTTGAGCATTCACGTTCTTTTCCTTGCTATGTAATGTCAGGTAGCCACTCCAACCGCGATCCAGGCCCGAAGCGTCCATGGCTCCAGTGCCGGTGGCTCCTGCTGCCATTCCCGTACCCATTCCCGTGCCACCGCTTCCCATCGACAAGGGGTTAGTCATCCCCGCTCCACCGGTCGAGGAAATTTCATCCAGGAAGCCGTTCCGATTTAGGTCACTTCCGAAGAGAAGTTCGGGAGTCATGCCGCGCACCAACAGCAGTTCTTCGACCGTCTCCAGAGGTCCGTTTTTGGGGGTATAGGGCGGTTGCAAGGTCTGGTAGTAGTCGAATTCCGCACCATATTCGCGGGGTTCGTCGTCTTCATCAATCCAGTCCATGATAGCGTCGGCAATCGACTCGGGGTCGTCGATCATGTCCATGCCGGGTAAGGCCATCAAGAGAGTGCGGCCCCCGTTGGGAAGAGCTTTGTCGGCGGCCAGCAGGAGGTTAATATTTAGCCGGGTCGATTCGTCTTCCAGTCCATAACGGATTCCTGCCAGGTTGCCCTCGTCATCGACGCGATTGGCAATGATGGTAAAGTTGCCGTGATGTGCGATCAAGGAGTCCGGATCAGCGTTGAGGTCGGGAATGACATTGACCGCCTGGAAGTAAAGCGGGTTGTCGTAATGTCCGCCAGTGTCGCTTTGGATCTCCTTGTTTTGCATCAGGTAGAGTCGCACGGAATCCATCCCCGAATCGATCAGCCAACGTGTCTGGATTTGTTGCGTACTCAAAGTGGTTGCCTGTTTTTGGGTGAGCATTAAATCGCAAAACGTGTAAGCGGCCAGGCTTAACACGCTGATGACGACCAGTACGATCACTAGCACTATCCCCTGGCGCAAACCGGCAGGCGACCGAGGGTGAGTGCGGCGAGTCAAACAAAGGTTGTTGGCGGTTTGTTTCATAGTCCTAGGGCTTCAAGTGGGTTCGCGGTATCGGCTTCCATGTTGAATTTGCCAACCGGCAAACGAACTACCAGGCGATAAACGGAGATCCCCTGTGTGGAATCGATCTCGTCGGACGCGTTAAAGGAAAATGCTGACAGCAATGAAGTGGACTGGTTGCTACGGGTGGACCGTAAGTAGAGACGTATTTCAACGGCCACTGGTAACCCTTTGTTAACCTCGGAATCCCATTCGAGTAGCCATTGGAGCCCATCCCAGTACTGGAATTCGATTTCCATGACCTCCGGGGCAATCACGTCGCCCAGTTGCATCAGGTCGTCGGCGTTACCGTTTTCGGCAGCAAACGTTGTGACTGCCCGATCCATGCGCCGCCGTACCAGGCCGCTCGCTATCGTGACGTCATCTTCCAGGACGTCAGCCTCTTCCGGCTCGAGCGTGTCGAGTGACTGGACGTAGTAGGTAATGGTCTTCACGTCGCTGGGGATATCGGTCAGGGCGAAGTTTTCTTCCAACGCCATTACACGCTGGTATTCCTCGACGCGAGGTAAGCGGCTGATGTCAAGTTGTAACTGGTACTGGTTGCCATACAGGCCCGGGACAGCGGGAGGGATGGTTGAGGTGGACAGGTCCGTAGTGGTGGCAGTGTCGTCTTCAAGACTGTCAGTGAGACTCGTATCGTCGCCTCCCAGTAGGCCTTCCAGGGAGTCCCCGCCGTGCAGGTCGCTGGCGGCGCCCGCCAAGTCCATTCCCTCCAGAGCCTGGTCTGCATCGGGCTCAGTGTATTGGACAGCACTGCGAAGGTCTGTGGCGATTTGGTTTAAGATGGCTCGCGCTAATTGAGCCTCTTCGACGATCGGCTGGCGCCGATCGATTGTTCGCATGTACATGTCCAGGGACATGGCAATCACGGCCATGATCATCGACGTCAGGGCGAGCGCAAGCATTAACTCGAGCAATGTGAGACCGCGGCAGCGCTTGTCGGTAGGTTGGTTAACCATTGGTCCCTCCCGAATCGGTATCAGTAGCTGCCGCATCCGCGGCTGCTTCCTCGGCCGCAGCTTCGCTTTCCAGGGCATCTGCGTTGCTGTCCATCATTGGGTCGATCATCCACGTGGACAGCGTGACCATGGCCGGCGGCCGTCCATCTTCACGAATCTGGCTGACCGTCACTTCCACTGAGAGTAGGCCCTGGTCGTCGACTGAATCGACCAGCACCATGTATTCCCAGGCTTCTTCTGTTTCGAAAATCTCAAACGGTATTGGTCCAACTGAGTCGGCAGGGAGTACCCCACTCTTGATTTCTGCCAGCTTGCTGTCGCAAAGGAATTGGGCCGTAGTTAATTCCGTGGCGCGATCGGCAGTATCAGCGCCAATTCGGATCAACTCGCCAATCGCAGCCAGCGAAGTTCCCAGGATGGCCAACGCGATCATGACTTCCAGCAAGGTTAAACCGCTACGGTTAGTCAGTTTTTTTGTGGGAGATGTCATCAGGGAGCAATCTCCTCTGCAGAGAGTATTCCGGTGGCCTGAGCCAGGCCGGTCATGCCGCGTAAACTCACAAGGACGAAACGGCCGGCGTTGCTGTCGGTTAGCTGCAGCTGGGTTTGCGAGGCACTCCCATCGGGATAAAACAGGATCGGTGAAGACCAGTTGGCTACCATGCCAGTGTCCATCATCTGGTCTTGCATAAACAGGTCACGTTCATCCAGTTCGATTTCACTGCCAGCAAAGAGGATGCCATGAGGTAAGACTTGTTCAGCAGATTGCAGTTCGGTCCCGCCGTTGAGGGGAGAGGGGGGAGCAGTTGCTGCTGGATCTTCCAGTGTCGACTCGTCATCGCCAGCACTGGGAAGGACCAGTGGCGTATCGTCTTCAAACCCCGTGGTCATTCCAAAAGTGGCCATTTCTCCAGGGGTTTGCCAGGCTTCCACGCGGTAGCGATTTCCGCCGATTTCGTACCGAAAGACGATGGTTTCTCCCGTTTTCATCGCTTTGATGCGGGCCCGTGCCCAGGCAGTACGAATGATGTCACCAGACTTGCGCAACCGTTGGTTCTCGGCCCAGCCGACAAAGCTCGGCGCTGACAGCGCGCCGACCATGACCAGCACGGCCATTACCAACAGCAGTTCCATGATGGTGAAACCGCGACGATCAATCTGTCGATGCTGTCCAGGACAGAAGCTTGTTAGGTCTGATCGTCCGCGCATAATTCACCAGGTTAGAGAAAGCTGGTTCGGTGAGCCTCTACTGATTGGAATACACGGCGATGTGATGGCCTTCGCCATTCTCGTTCTGCCTGTTCGGACCAGCAGACCAGATCATGTAGAATTGCTGCTGGTCGACGTCAGTAAAGCCGAGGTCATAGAGATAGTCTTGGCCCCATTCATCCTTGGGAAGCCCTTTCTTCAGGTAGGGCCCACCCCAGTCGGAAGAGCCGCCTAGAGTGTCTTCCGGGGGACGCTCCTGGAGCGAGAAGAGGCCATTGCTGGGCTCAGGGTAAGAATTCATGTCGAGCTGGTAGACATCGAGTGCCGTGCCAATAGTTTGCAGTTGGATCTTAACTTTTTTGATCTTGGCCCGCTCGAGGATATTCGAGAAGTTGGCAACGACGAGCGTTCCCATGATGACGAGAATCGCCATTACAAGCAGGACTTCCATCAGCGTAAAGCCAGAGTGTCGTGACTTGGAACGACCACGACCCAGTGTTCGTTTTGCGGCCATGTTTTATGTCTCCTTCATTATGTAAAAAAACAATGCAATCGCACCCTGGCCGGGTGTCCCGAGACTCTACGGGGCGCGACCAGGGGGGCGTCAATAGCGAAAACTAAATTGTACTACTCATCTTGATAACAGGTAATAAGAGGGCGATAACAACCAGCAATACGGCACCGGCGAGGATCAGCAGCATGATCGGTTCCAGCAGGCGTACGACCAGGTCGAGTCGGCGTGAAGTCCGTTTTTCCAGTCCGTCGGCAATTTCAACCAGCACCCGATCAAGGGTGTTGGACTCTTCGGCGACGGCAATCATTTCCACGACCGTTTTTGGGAAATAACCACTGGCTGCCAGTGGGCGGGACAGGGAGGCACCGGATGTAATGTTTTCGGAAGCTTCTTCGATGGCTTCGGAGAGCATTCGGTTACCCGCCGCCTCGCGGCTAATCCCCAAGGATTTGAGAATCGGAACACCGTTGTGAAGTAGCGTTCCCAGTACGCGGCAGAAACGGGCGACTGCCAGGCTCTGGAAAATATTGCCAACCAGGGGCAATTGCATTTTCCAGTAATCGGTAAATCGTCGA
>CAZXJC010000798.1:0-15917 GCA_964640885.1 uncultured Pirellulaceae bacterium
ATCGCAAGGGAAGACGCATCAACGTCGGGCCGCAGGTTTAATTGCCGCGACGTTTAACGGATTGCGCTGGTTGCCACACCAGTAAGTCTACGGTTCCAGGGACTTTCTCTTCATCAAGAGGACGTCCCTTTTTTTGTGAAGCTCTCTTTGACTGATGACGCAGCAGGAACAGAACTATGTTTGTTGATCGAGTTGCGATTTACGTCGAAGGGGGGCGTGGCGGAGATGGTTGCGTTAGTTTTCGCCGTGAACCCTACGTGCCACGCGGTGGCCCTGATGGTGGCGACGGCGGGCATGGTGGCAGTGTCCTGATAATTGCTGAGGCAGGTGTCGACAGTCTGGCGGGGGTGATTAGTCGCCAGCAATGGAAAGCGCCTAGGGGAAAGCCGGGCAGTGGTGCTAAGAAACGAGGAAGGTCAGGAAAAGATCTCGTCCTTCGTGTACCACCGGGAACGCTGGTCTTGGATGCCAAGGAACAATTTGTGATCAAGGACCTGGTTGACAGCGGAGACCAAATGGTCGCTGCTCGAGGCGGTAAAGCAGGAAAGGGTAACTGGAGATTTAAATCTTCGACGAACCAGGCTCCACGAACTTTTACTCCTGGTGAAGAAGGAGAGCAGCGAGACCTGGTCCTGGAGCTAAAAGTGATTGCGGACGTTGCTTTGATTGGTAAACCCAATGCCGGTAAAAGCACGTTGTTGAGCCGTCTGTCGCGAGCTCGGCCCGAAGTGGCCGATTACCCGTTTACGACTAAGTATCCGAACCTGGGGTTGGTTCAAATCGATTTGAATCGCACTTTCGTGCTGGCCGATATTCCGGGTTTAATTGAAGGCGCTCATCAAGGTGTCGGGTTAGGCCATGAGTTTTTACGACACATTGAGCGAGCTGGGATCCTGGTCCATTTAGTCGAACCGGATCCACTGGATGGAACCGATCCGATTGAGAATTACCAGACAATTCGTCAGGAACTGGTGAAGTATAATCCAGCGCTTGCTGAACGCCCTGAGATCGTAGCGGTTACCAAGTCTGAATTACCTACGGCGGCAGAGATTCATGAGCAGTTGGCGCAGACCATGGAGGAAAATGTACTGTTAATCTCGGCGGTAACCGGCGATGGATTAAATCAGTTGACCGGTCGCATTCTTCAGTACTTGTAGCGGAGGTTGATGTGACTGAGCCGCTATAACGGCATTCCCGGAGCCGCGGTAGCTTTTCACAAAACCGAGTATGACGTCACAATCACCCCAACTGCTGGTCGCTATTGATATTGGTAACAGCCATGTATCGGCCGCTTTGTTTGTCTTGAATGAAGCGGATGAACCGTTACCGGCGGTACTGGATGCCCCGGTCCAAGTGCGTTGGGATCACCAGGATTTTCCAACTGCTCAGTGGCACTCTACGGTCGACCATTGGGCCTCGCAAGGAGAGCTGCGGTGGTTTGTCTCGAGTGTTCATCGACCTGCCCAGGACTCCTTGCTGGACTGGCTGGCTGAGCAACGTTCGGAGGAGACTGTCCAAGTCCTCAGTTTTCAAGATCTTCCTCTAGTCATCGACGTTGCTGCGCCCGAACGGGTGGGAATGGATCGCCTGGTGGCGGCTGTTGCCGTTAACCAGTTGCGTGCGTCGCAGCATCCAGCCCTGGTGGTTGATTGTGGATCGGCGGTAACGTGTGACCTGGTTTCTGCAGACGGTGTTTTTCAGGGCGGAGCAATCATGCCGGGCTGGCGCTTAGCGACCCAGTCACTGGCTGAACAAACAGATCAATTGCCGGAGGTTGCCTGGACGGGGCCACCGGTGGAAGTGGTGGGAAAGTCAACTGCAGCGGCAATTACCAGTGGAGTTTATTGGGGTACCTTAGGTGCCCTTCGCGAACTGGTAAGCCAGATGAGCGAGTCCTTAACAGAGATACCGGAAAAGTTTTTCACGGGTGCGGGATCGATATGGAGTGCGTGGCTGGTCCAAGAGCAGTTTCGTGAGCAGAGTGACCTGGTCATGACGGGAGTTGCCCTCAGTGGCGCCCATTTGATCAGGCAGGAGCGTTTGCAGGAAAATGGTTGAGTGCAGTTCGCAAGCTGACTTGATACCAACACGGTTTGCCCGTTTGACGGCAGCGGGGCGATCGGCGGTTGCGACCGTGGCCGTCTTCGGCCCGGCAGCGAGCGACCAGGTTTGCCAGTATTTCCGACCAGCATCAGGGAAATCGTTTGACACGATACCTCCTGGCCAAATTGTCTTTGGACGATGGATCTCTGCTCGTGGAACCACGGAAGAACTGGTTGTCTGTCGGCTTCATGAACACCGTGTTGACGTTCACTGTCATGGTGGTGATGCGGCCGTCGAAACCATTGAGGATTCGCTTGCCAGCATTGGCTGCGTCGTCAGCCAGGGTCAAGAGTTAATGCGGTATGAACAGCAGGATCGCCTGGCTATTGAAGCCTGGCAGGCAATGGCGGAGGCCCGCACACGCCGCGGTGCACTTTTGATGTTGACTCAATACCACGGTGCCTTAAGAGAGCGACTTTCTGCTATCACGGTCGCCCTCGAGGAGCGTCAACTGAAACTGGCCCAAGAACAATTGCAGCAGCTGCACGAGTGGTCAGCGGTCGGACTACATGTGACGTGTCCTTGGCAAGTGGCCTTGGTGGGACCTCCAAACGCGGGGAAGAGTAGCCTGGTTAATATGCTGTTAGGGTTTCGTCGCAGCATTGTTGATGACCAGCCCGGAACAACACGAGATTTACTGACCACTTGTACTGCCTGGGATGGCTGGCCCATTGAACTGATTGATACCGCCGGTGTTCGTGAAGGTGCTGAGGGGGTTGAACAGGATGGCATCGAAAAGGTATGGCAACAGCAGCGAACGGTTGACCTCGTGGTGCTGGTATTCGATGGTCAACAGGACTGGTCCCCCGCTCTACAGCAACTGTGGGAGTCCTTCTCTGAACCGTTGGTCGTTTATAACAAAAGTGATCTGTTGGAGCGTGCCGGGGATGGGGAGCCAGTACTACCTGACAATTTCACTGACCGACCGCGTGGTATACTGACCTCGGCAGTGACCGGTAACGGATTGGATGGTTTGATCGACCAGATGCTAAGTCGTCTTGTCCCCGCGGCGCCCGAACTGGGTGATGCCGTACCGTTTACGGAATCGCAAAGCCAATTAATCGGGGAGGTCTTAGAGTTGTTGGGAAACGACGAGGTTCAGAAATCGATACAGCAGTTGCAACAGTTTCTACAGGCGAGTGATGTACCCACAGCGCTATAACAAAACCGGTCCGGAGGTCAGATGTCGTCGCTTGAGCTAATCTGTCGTGCGGAACAGAGCCAGCAGTCGGTCGCTCTGTTTGCGGAAGGTGAATCATACACGTATCAGCAGTTGTTGGCTGCGTCCGCTCAAGTTGCCAGTCGGTTACTCGATGGCAGTAAGGACCTCGAGGGGGCGCGGGTAGGATTCCTGGTTCCTCCTGGGTTTTCCTACGTTGCTTGCCAGTGGGGGATTTGGCGAGCCGGTGGGATTGCCGTTCCGCTGGGTCTACAGCATCCGCTTCCCGAGTTGGCTTATGTCGTTGAAGACGCCGGTATCACGATCCTGGTGGCGGATCCTGCTGGGGTTGAAAAACTGTCCCCGTTGGCTGAACAAGAATCCTTGTCGCTGTTGCTGACCGATGATTTGTTGGCGGTACCCGCGACTGGGTTGCCAGTCGTCTCCGCTGAAAGACCGGCGATGATGCTTAATACCAGTGGAACACCCAGTCGTCCCAAGGGTGTTCTGACAACCCATGCGAATATCCAGGCGCAAACCGAAGCACTGATTGATGCCTGGGGTTGGACTGCTGCCGACCGGATATTGCATGTGCTGCCCTTGCACCATATCCACGGCATCATCAACGTTTTGACTTGTGCGTTGTGGGCCGGAGCCAGTTGTGAGTTTTTGCCACGCTTTGAAGAGCAAGCGGTTTGGCAGCGATTAGGAAGTGGTGAACTGTCGCTGTTCATGGCGGTTCCGACTATCTACAACAAGTTGATTGAAGCATGGCGGAGCCTGGAAGCCGAACAGCAAGAACAGTTGTCGAACGGTTGTGCTGGCATGCGCCTGATGGTATCCGGGTCGGCAGCCTTGCCGGTTACCACGCTGGCCGCTTGGGAAGAGATTACTGGTCATGTCTTACTGGAGCGTTATGGCATGACAGAGATTGGCATGGCCCTCTCGAATCCACTGCTGGGAACCCGTGTTGCCGGTCACGTCGGGCAACCCCTTTCGAATATGGAAGTGCGACGGGTTGATGCGTCTGGGCAGGCACTGGCCGATGAGGAGCCGGGAGAGATTCAGGTGCGTGGCCCGGGAGTGTTTCACGAGTACTGGGGAAAGCCGGCGGCCACCGTGGAGGCTTTTACAGATGGCTGGTTCAAAACGGGTGATGTGGCTGTTGTGGAAGAAGGAAGCTATCGCATTCTTGGCCGGAACAGCGTCGATATTATCAAGACGGGTGGTTACAAAGTTTCTGCTCTAGAAATCGAGGAAGTCTTGCGGGAACACGAACAAATCACGGAAGCCGCAGTCGTTGGTTTGCCGGACGAGCAATGGGGTGAACGCGTGGCAGCTTGCCTGGTTATGCCAACGGAGCAGCAGTTAACGCTGGAGGAACTGAGGGACTGGAGCAAGGAACGCTTGGCGGTCTACAAGGTACCGAGCATCATGTTGGCGGTGGAGGCTTTGCCCCGCAATGCGATGGGTAAAGTCGAGAAACCGGCTATCAAGCAGTTGTTTTCGGCCATCGACTAGCAGTGCGATTTTTAGACAGGGTTATTTTGTTTTATGGACTGGCTGGCTGAACACTGGATGGCACTGCTCTTTTTGAGCTTCTACTTGCTGGTCCTGGCACATCATGCCTGGAAGGGGCAAAAGCAAGTCAAGTCACTGAGTGATTACCTGGTAGCCGGCAGGCAATTGGGTGGCTGGGTGGTGGCACTTTCTTTTTATGCCACTTTCATGAGCACCAATACGTTTATTGGTGCCGCTGGGCAAAGCTGGCAGGTGGGTCTGGTCTGGTGCCTGGGGATTTTTGTTTACGTAGGATTGTGTGGGATCTCCTGGTTCGTGGTTGCGCCGCGATTTGTGCCGCTAACCAGGCAATATGATTCATTAACAGTGGCTGATTTCTTGGGGCATCATTACCAGTCGAGAGCGTTGCGGAGATCGGCAGCGGTGATTATCCTGGTCGCCTCCATTATTTACCTGGTTGCCATTTACCAGGGGTCTGCTCTGGCGCTGGCCAGTTTCCTCGATCTGGATTACCAGCTTTGCGTCCTGCTGGTTTTCCTGGTAGTCACCGGCTACACGCTGGCGGGTGGCTTTCAATCGGTTGTTTTGACCGATGCATTGCAAGGTTCCTTGATGGTGATCGGGGCGGTCGGCATGTTCATCGCGCTGTTGTACAAGGGAGGTGGACTGGGTGAGATGCTGCAACAAGTGGAGCAACAGGATCCGGCCCTCGTTTCCTGGCAGGGTAATCTGCCATTGATGGCGGTTTTAGGCTATGCGCTGGCCGTGGGAATCAAGTACGTGGTTGAGCCACGACAGCTGTCACGGTTTTACGGACTTAAGAACAAACAGGCGCTAAAAACTGCGGCCTGGGTTGCACCGTTGCTGATTACGATTACCTATATTTCGCTACTGCCGGTTGGTACGCTGGCTCGAGCAGTTGTTCCGATAGAAGCGATTGGTCCAGGAGAGACAGACTTGGTTGTTCCTTACTTGCTGGGAACAACCAAGATTTTTGGTCCCCTGGTTAGTACCCTGTTTTTACTGGTGTTAATTTCTGCAGCGATGTCTTCGATCGATTCGGTCTTACTAGTGGCCGCCTCAGCCGTGGATCATGACTTGTTGTCAGCGGCGCCGGCCCAGGGTCAAGGAACAAGACTCCAGGGAGCTGTGCGACGAACCCGTATTTGGGTCGTGCTGATTTCAGCCGTGACGATGCTTATTTCCATTAGTCCACTCCAGAAAAACATCGTGACTTTAACGTCCCTCTCGGGTTCCCTTTACGGAGCCTGTTTTTTGCCGGCCCTGGTAGTAGGAATGTTTTGGAAACGGGCTACGGCAGTTGCTAGCCTTGTCAGTTGTGGAGCTGGAGCGATCACGGTCATCGGTTGGTATAGTGCGAAACAGTGGGGCTATACGGATCTGCATGAGGTTTATATGGGGCTAGCTGTTGGCCTGGGGACATTCATTCTGCTTGGCTGGTTAGGTGTTGGCCAGCCGCGAGTAGCTAGCACCTTGCATGACAATTTGCAAAGTAGCTAATCTCTTCAAGCGTAAATGACGATGGCTTGACTACCGGGAGTCCGTAGAGAGAGTGTAGCAGTTTTTTCCGCTAGCACTTCGGACATTCATCTGGACGCAAGGTACTGCTTCGCTATACTACGCCGCCCGGAATATTGAACATTGTTGCGCTGACTCGCAACAGGTCTTCTTGGACGTGAATGATGTGGTTTTATTAAGGAAGGAAAACGCAATGCATCGAAAACCCATGGTGAGTCTTCTAATTGGGAGCTTGGTTTTCGGTTTAGTTCTTGTTTCTATCAGTTGGTTACCGGAGGTTTCTGGTTGGCAACAAGGAACATTACCAAAGAAAAGACCGGCGAAGCGAGTCAAACGTTCGACGCAGCCGTCGACACCTGCCACGAGTAAATCGTCTGCAGCAGATTCAGTCGAAAAAGCAAAGGCATCTCCTCAGGCCCCTTCACCGCCGGCGGTAGATTCCAGTGTACAGATCAAGACCGTATCAGCGCCTGGTACGCGGGCTACGATTGCGGTGTTTGATATTGTTCCTTCTGAGCCCATTAGCAGCGATCCGATTGGCGGCCAGCCGACGAAAGCTAAGCCAGTTGAAGCTAAGCCAGTTAATGCTGAGCCGAAGGTGACCACGGATTCCAGTGAACCGGCTAAGACAGCTGAGAAGGTAGCGGATCCCCAGCCAGTTACGGAAAAACCGGTTGCTGCGAAACCGATTACGGAGTCGAAGTCGGCAGAGGCGATTGGGACAGCGGTTCAACCGGTGGAAAAACAGCCTGTGGTTCGTCCGGCTGGTTCCTCGGAGAAGAAAGATTCTACTGTGGTTACCCCACGTCGCTCGCGATTCGGGATTGGTATCGATTTAAGCATTCCCAGTACGGAAAAGATTCAGAGTAAATTTAAATCTCTCGTCACTCCCAGCGGCGAAAAGACAACCACGGGCCAGGGTGGCCAATTAGTTGACAGTAAACGTCGGCCCAACCAGCCGGAAACGAAGAAGCCAGCGGGCCAGGTGACTGGTGCTACTGCGAATCCTGCGGAGCCACGAGTTGCTCGTAAGACGTTTTCTTTTGCCTTGCCTCCGATCGCCGTACCGAGGATTTTTTCTGCGACTGAAAACGAAGAGACACCCCAGGCAAACGCGGAAGCAGATGATAGTGAAACCGCAGTCGAGGTGATTGATGAGTCGACTGACAAAACAGAGGAATCGGATTTCCCACGACCTCTCCAGTTTCAAGGTCTCACACCGGGCCGCAGTTCTGCGACCGATTTGAAAGACAAGTTTGGCGCTGCACAAGAGGAAAGCCAAGAGAATGGTGCCGCCACGCAGACGTTTCAATTAGGACCTTTTCAGCAGGTGAAGGTAGCTGTTTCGGACAAGATTGTTCGGTCGATCCAAGTTTTCTTTAAGGAATCCTATGGGCCGCAAGACATGGCCAAGCAATTGGGGATTGACCAATTTAAGCCAGTCATTGTTCGCGATTCCCGAGGTGTGGAAACTGGTCGTGTTTACCCGGAACGCGGAGCCACTTTGCTTTACGTGCACAAGTCGGACCCTGTCCAGGTAAAGCAACTTATCCTGGAACCGATTTCTCCGGTGCCATTCTTGCAGCGAGCCCAGGTAAATGAACTTAGTCATTACCAGGACGCGCTGGATGATTTGACTGAAGTTCAGCGGTTGGACCCCAAAAACGAGGAAGCGCATGTGATGGAAGCGCGTATTCTCGTACAAATAGGGCAGTTCAAACGTGCCGCTCAGGCGATTCAGACCGCCATGCAGGCAAAGTCAGATTCTCCCGCTCACCAGTTGTTGCAAGCTGAGATCCAATTTCGATCCGGTCATTGGGAAGCAGCTGAAAAGACTATCATGACGGTCTTAGAGAATGATGAGTTGAAGAGCTTGTATCGTTCCCAGGCGACTTGCTTGCGAGGTGATTTATACGGCCGCCAAGGTAAGCGTGATTATCAAAAGGCGATCCAATATCATCTCGAGGGAATTAAGCAAGCTAAGTCTCTTGTGAGCAGCAGCGATGGTGATGTTAGAGACCAGGCTCGACGCATCCTACTAGATGCCCACCTGGCAATTGCTAACGACATCGCCTGGGGGGATTGGCAAAACAAGGAAACCGTAGTTCCCAAGTGGTTGAGTATCAGCGAGGCCTTGCTGGACAGCTTGTTGAACCACGCGGTGGAGGATCCAGCTATTTCCCTCTACGTGCAACAGCAGACTTTGTCGGCTTACATGGGTATTGGTGGAGAACTGGATGCCGAGCAAATAGTCGACGGTCTGACCAAAACGTACAACGAATTGATGGAGAATAGTTCAGATGAACTATTCAAACAGAAGGTACGTTGGATAACTGGTTCGACGTTGTACTCTGCCGGTCGGATTGCTCAACAACAGGGTAAATCACAGGATGCTTTGCGAAATGCAACCGATGCTCATCATTTGCTGACAAGCGTTGTTGAGGATCGTGACGTCGTGCCGAGAAGTGAACTTCTTGTTGGCGATGCCTGTTTCCTGGTCGGTTCTTTACACGCCGTCTATAAAAATGATCATTCGGAAGCCGTGAAGTGGTATGCGGAGTCCTTGCAGGGATACGAACAGCCTGTTGTTGCTAAACAGATCATGAACCTCGGCTTGCACGGTGAACGACTGGTCAGCATGGGATTGTCGTTCTGGCAAAGTGGTGATCATCAACGTGGTCTTCAGTTGACTCGAGATGGTACTGAAATGATTGAAAAGGCAGTTGAAAAACAGGATTACCAGTCACAGGTCCTGGCGGTTCCTTATGGTAACCTGGTGGCCATGTATCGCCATCTTGAAAACGAGGAACTAGCTCAACAGTACACGGAACGTGTCAGTGAACTGAAGCAGCAGGATCAAGACCAGGCAACCGGTAGCGAGGATTCGGAGTCACCCGCTGAGCAAGCTGACGACGAGGAATCAACGACCGATTCCACAGAGGAAAATCCTGCACCTGAAAAGAAAGAGGCCAACAACGACGAGCCGAAAGCGGCTGCAGAAGAAGCACCGACGAAAGCGCCGGAGACCCCGGCAGCGAACGAAAAGGAAAACGCTCCGAAGCAGGAAGAGCCTGCCGGTACTGAAGATGAGGCGAAGGCTGCTACTGTAACACCCGCGTCGGTCAAGAAGCCTGAAGCCGATAAGGAGCCGACGGTGAAGAAGGAGCCAGCTGAGCCAGCCTCTCCCCAGGTACCGGAGAATCCGATTCGCAAATCGAAAAAGTCTCAGTGACGGGCGACCAGCAAGCCAGCGGGAGAAGCACTAACACGTGGCCGCACGACTGATCTTTCTGTTTGTCGTTTTACCGCTGACAGAATTATTTTTGCTGTTGGAATTTGCCGAGCTTACCTCGGCTCGTTGGGCCATGTTGCTGGTTGTGATGACCGGCTTCGTTGGGTACTGGCTAGCCCGATCGCAGGGCTTACGGACTTACCATCGTATTCAGAGTGAGTTGGCAGCGGGTCAGATGCCAACCGATGCACTGTTGGACGGGATGATGATTTTCCTGGCCGGTGCCTTTTTGTTGACCCCCGGAATTCTCACCGACCTGGCAGGTTTTTCGCTGCTGGTTCCATTGAGTCGCAGTTATTACCGACGGCTCGTGTTGAGCTGGGTCAAGTCGCGGTTTTCATGGAGGCAGGTGGGAGGGGGATCATTCAATTCCAGTTTCTTTTCGCAGCAGGACCTGGATTCCTCGGAGATCGTTGATGCTGAGGTTGTTAGCGAGACCACGGTTGATGCCGAGGTGGTACAACACCTGGAGCATGATGAGACCGATCAAGGTGCGGCGGATTAGTCCACTCTGTTTGCCACTGGAACTAGATACCCAGTGATCCTCTTGCCGCGGCGACAACATCGCTGAGACAGCCGGCTTCAAACGGGCTGACCAGCGAGGCGGCTTTGACAAGTTCTTGAAACGGTGCCTGTCCTCCGAGGCTGCACAAGTGAACGTAGTCTTTCATCGCTTGTTCACGATCATCTGCTGCCCGCAACCAGAATTGCAACGCACAGGTTTGAGCCAGTGTGTAGTCAATGTAGTAGAACGGGCTGGCGTAAATGTGTCGTTGCGCCTGCCAGCGGCCCCCGTCACTTGCATGGGGCAAATCGCCGTAATCCAGCCAGGGTTGGTACTGGTTTTCCAGTTGGCGCCACATGTCATGCCGTTCTGCCGGTGAGGCGGTTGGGCTTTCATAGATCAAGTGTTGAAAATGATCGACGGCAACACCGTAGGGGAGGAATACTAGTGAACTGGCCAGGTGTAATTTGCGGAAATCATCCGCTCTCTCACCGAAGAATTTTTCCATCGTTGGATACGTCAGGAATTCCAGTCCCATGGAGTGGATTTCACAGGATTCGTAAGTTGGCCAGAGATATTCTACCCAGGGCTGGTGACGACTCATGTATCCCTGGAAAGCATGTCCCATTTCATGGGTAAAGACTTCCACGTCGCCGCGCGTTCCATTGAAGTTGGCAAAGATATACGGCATGCCGTACTCATCAAAGGAAGTACAAAAACCTCCACCGGCTTTTCCTTCACGGTTTTTCAAATCCATGAACTGACCATCTACCATCAACTGGAAAAAATCATCCAGGCCATAGCCGATGTCGGCAAACATCGACTGCGCTTGCCGGATCATATGATCGTAGTCATCGCCCGGAGCAGGATTGCCCTGAGCGTAGTAAACCGCTTCGTCCCAGGACATGGTTTTTTCGATACCCAGTTGCCCAGCCTGGTACTCACGCAGTTGATTCCCAAACGGGGTTACCTCGTCCAGCACCATTTGCCGGTAACGGGCTACGTCTTGCTGGTTGTAATCGACACGCATCATGCGGCGATAACCGAGATCAACGAAATTGTCGAAACCCAGTTTCTGTGCCATGCCATGTCGTAACTTGACCAGCTGATCAAAAATGTCGTCTAGGGTTTCGCGATGATCTGCAAACCATTGCCAGCGGACCTGGTCGGCAGCGTGGCGAACGTTTCGGTCGGGATGTTCACGATACTTGACAATCTCCGAGAGATTGGACGTTTGGCCTTGGAACGAAAGCTGTGCTCCGGCGAGCAGTTCCGTATACTGCGCATCAAGCCGCGCTTCCTGGACTACGTCTTCCTCGATAATCGGATCGTAGGTGGTTGTTTCAGCTTCCCAGAGTGCGAAGGCTTGGCTTCCCAATTGCTCTTCGAGTGCTGGTCGCTGATCATCCTGAAGCAGTTTTCGCTTGAGGTTGACCGATAATTCTGTCAGCTTGGGTCGCAACTGGTCACAGTGATCCCGTGCCTCTTTGGCTTGCTCATCCCGCGTGTCTTGATGGATACGCAATTCCGTGACGGCCTGCCACGTATCAAGACGCCGCCGCAATTGATCCCACTGTTGCAGGACTTCCACGGCTTCTTCGACGCTTTGGGTAGCATCATAGGCTGCGTGCAACTGCTCATAGGATTGCCGGGTTGCTGCCATATCCGGCGCAGCCACTTTGATCTCCGGAAAGGTAATTTGTGTCATAGACCGTTTCCTTTGAGTGGCCTTATTGGCAGTCGCTGCTAGAGGGCACCACAGCGGGCCACCAGGTCAGTGGTTCGGCAACTGTAGCCCCATTCGTTGTCGTACCAGCTAACTACCTTGGCTAGTTTGCCGGTGTCGCCCAATACCTGGGTAAAGTCAGATGCAAACACCGAGCTATGGGGATCATCAATAATGTCTGTGGAAACCAGCGGGTCTGTGGAGTAAGCCAGGATTCCTTTCAGGGGTCCCTCGGCAGCAACCCGTACGGCCTCATTGATTTGCTCGGCATTGACTTCTTGGCCCAAGTTCACGGTCAGGTCCACGACACTACCGGTCGGGACGGGTACTCGCAACGAGATACCGGTTAGCTTTCCGTTCAATTCGGGGATTACCAGCCCGACGGCCTTCGCCGCACCGGTGGAAGTAGGAATGATGTTTTGCGCTCCCGCTCGTGCTCGGTAGAGGTCTGAGTGGGGCATGTCTTGCATGCGTTGATCATTGGTGTAGGCATGCACCGTGGTCATTAATCCGGACTCGATACCAAAGCTCTCGTGCAAGACCTTGGCGACTGGTGCCAGGCAGTTAGTCGTGCAACTGGCATTGGAGATGCATTTCATCTCGCTGGTCAGCAGTTCATCATTGACTCCCAGGACGACCGTCAGGTCGGCTCCATCCTTGGCAGGGGCACTAAGTACCACGCGTTTGGCTCCAGCAGTCAGGTGGCTGTCATAGCCGGCTTTGCCGTCGGCTGCTCGTGCTGTGAAGATTCCAGTACTTTCGATAACTACGTCGACATCCAAGTCACCCCAAGGCAGATCAGCAGGATTCCGTTCGGCTAATGCTCGCAACGAGTGCCCATCGACGACCAGGTTGTCATCGTCGTAATCCACCTGGCCGGGATAGCGACCGTGGATACTGTCGTATTTAAGGAGAGTTGCGAGTGTACGGTTGTCGGTCAGATCATTGACAGCAACGACATCAAATTCATCACGACGTTGCATCAAGTTGCGAAACGTTAAACGACCAATCCGACCAAAACCATTAATAGCGACACGAATTCCCACGTCTTTTTCTCCTTATCGGCAAAGGGCGTTCATAGAAGTACAACAGGCCTGCAAGCGGTACCAGTCCTTGAGGACAAGAGAGTCTTCTCCGGGGAGAAAACCAGAGGCATCATGCCAAGTTTAAGTTGCTGAACAGGCAAGCAAAGGAAGCCCAAGTAAGAAATTATAATGGGCGCTGTAGAGATCAGCAACCGCCGTAAACCGGGAACTGGTGAGACTCCCCGCAGCCAGTTAATTTTTTTCGGGCGGGTTTTCCGGTTCTTTATTTTCTGCCGGCTTGGCAGGTTTTGCTTCCGGCTTCTCCGCAGCTGGTTTACGGCCGGGCCGTTCTCGCTTTGTCATGGCATACGGTTTGGTGGCTGTCACCTTGAGTCGCGTGGCAATCGCCTTGCCAGCTGCTTTTTGATTAGCCGGGTACCAGGCTTCCAGTTCGACGGTGTCACCAATTCTTGCTAGCCCTGGATTGGAGACGGCTACCGAGATTTTTACTTTTTCGGCCAACTGTGCCTGGACCAGGGTGCGACCAGCCAGCACGCTCAACTTACCTCCCTTGGCTGCCGCTAATCGACCCGACACCATGAAAGGCGAATACTGACTGCGATCTGTCCCCTTGCCCGCTTGCGGCGCACCTGCCGGTCCTTTGTCACCAAACAGTTCTTTCGTTTCCAGGCCCAAACCTGAGTCCGGAAAGACACCGATCTTGGTGTTCTTGTCAGGACTGAAAACTTGCAACTGGTTGATTGAACCCGACGGTTTACCACGTTTGTCAAACAGGCCGGTAAAGCGAACATACATACCCCGTTGCAACCAGTTTGCTTCTGCACTGCCGATCACAGAGATGTTTTCCTGGTTATCCGGGACCTTGATGATCCACTGTCCACCGTCTTTTGTTTTCACTTGCAAGAAGCCAGGAGCGATGCGAAGGATCGTTCCGGTAGATCGTAAGATCTCTTTTGGCACTTGGTTCTTAGCTTGGGCCAGAATTGATTCAGTGCTGAAGAGGAGCAGACAAACCGCGAGAATGACAGGCACTAACGTTTTTGCAGTCGCCGCGGAATACATCTGAAAGTTCCTCATCGTGTTGTTGTTTTATAGCGGTGTGATATTTAGGGGGGTGGTTGACTGCAGGTGAAACTGCCACACTATTTAGTAGTTTCGGTTTCGTTGAGTCAAGTCGATTTGCTGCTGAAGTTGATTTTCGGCAACCGAGTTTGTATTACTAAAGAGTACACAGGAATCGACATTTGTGCCAGTCTCACCGGGCCTCGTCAGGCTCACTCAAGGGCTGGAAAAAGCCTGAATTCTTTGCCATGATTGAGGAAATGGGTAGTGGCTATCTGCTACCAGGAGAGCAGGTTTCTAAGGATTTTCGTCGATGGAACAACAACCTAAACGGCTCACCGTACCTGAATTTTCAGCCCTCAAAGCAGCGGGTCAAAAGATCACGATGCTAACGGCTTACGACTACCCGATTGCCCGTTTGCTCGATGAGGCCGGTGTCGACGGAATCCTGGTTGGGGACAGCGTTTCGATGGTCGTGCAAGGCCACGAAAATACGTTGTCCGTAACGCTCGACGAGATCATTTATCATGCCGAGATGGTGGGACGGGCAGTCCAGCATGCTCTAGTTGTTGTCGATTTGCCTTTTCCGACATACCACGTTGGAGTCCATGAAGCGATCGCCAGTGCCGGTCGGATCTTAAAAGAGACTGCTGCCCAGGCGGTCAAACTAGAAGGTGGTGCAGACCAGTCCGAGACTATCGGTGGCCTGGTGGCTGCCGGTATCCCGGTAATGGCTCATGTTGGTCTGCGACCACAGAGCGTCCACCAGATGGGCGGTTACAAAGTGCAGCGAGATGAAGAGGCGTTGTTGCATGACGCAGAATCAGCCGAGCAGGCAGGAGCTTTTGCCATCGTGCTAGAATGTGTGCCGGCGCCGATTGCTGCCAAAATAACCGCTGCCCTGACGATACCGACGATCGGTATCGGTGCAGGAGCCGAATGCGATGGACAAGTGCTGGTCACCAATGACATGTTGGGTTTGAACGGTGACAGCGTACCTCGCTTCGTTAAACAGTATGCAGCGATGAAAGAAATGATTGCTGAAGCCGCCTCTCGCTATTGCGATGAGACACGGGCAGGAACATTTCCCGGTGAAGAACAGACCTATCGCAAATAGACTGGCCTGGGAGGGAAGGTATTGAACGGTCATGGTGAACCGACTCTCTCAAGAGACCAGTCCTTATCTATTGCAGCATCAGAACAACCCGGTTGACTGGTATCCGTGGGGCGATGAAGCGCTGGAAAAGTCTCGCCACGAACAAAAGCCAATTTTTCTCTCTGTCGGTTATTCTGCCTGTCACTGGTGCCACGTGATGGAGCACGAGAGTTTTGAGAACCAGGAGATTGCTGATTATTTAAATGACCATTTTGTTTGCATTAAGGTAGATCGCGAAGAACGGCCGGATATCGATCAGATCTACATGCAGGCTGTGCAAATGATGAGTGGTCGTGGTGGTTGGCCGATGTCCGTTTTCTTGACTCCGGACCAGCAGCCGTTTTTCGGAGGCACTTACTGGCCGCCTACTGCCCGCATGAACATGCCCGGGTTTGATCAGGTAATTCGAGCTGTCGACGATGCCTGGCAGAATCGTCGTGAGCAGGCAATTGAGCAGGCGGCCGAACTGACCGAGCGGCTCCGACAAGGAGAAGATAAATCGTCCAGTGAAGAATCACTCGACCCTACCTGCCTGACGCAAGCAGTAGCTGAGCTAACGCGTGCCTTTGATTTTCAGCATGGCGGCTTCGGTGGGGCTCCGAAATTTCCTCATTCCATGGATCTGCAATTTCTCTTGCGAGCCTGGTTTCAGTCTCGTGATAACCACCTGCTGGAAATGGTGACGCTCAACCTGGACCGGATGGCCCAAGGGGGTATCTATGATCAGTTGGCAGGTGGATTTGCTCGCTATAGTGTCGATGCCCGCTGGCTGGTTCCACATTTTGAAAAGATGCTTTACGACAACGCT
>CAZXJC010000799.1:0-3216 GCA_964640885.1 uncultured Pirellulaceae bacterium
AGAGAAATTCGCCGCTGATCTGGTGTTTTCCACTTCTTCCAGTCCAAGGCGGGTTCGAAAATAGCACGCAAACGGTGATAGTCCGTTTGGCTAATCGGGTCATAGCGGTGATTGTGACAGCGTGCACAGCCAACCGTGAGCCCAAGCAGGGAAGAGGAGACAATCTTGATGGTATCAGCCATCACCTCGTTGCTGGCAACAGCTCGATCAACACCTCCCGAGGCGGTCCCGTCTGCAGCCATCCGCAAGAATCCGGTGGCGGCAATCTTTTCCCTCTGCTCGGCAGTCATATTCTGCAACTTGGAGCCTACCAACTCGTCGCCGGCCAACTGTTCTACGATGAAGTCATTAAACGGCTTGTCCCGGTTCATGCTGCTAATCACATAGTCCCGGTAGAAGTAAGCGAACTCACGTACAGGATCCGTTTCGGTGTAGCCTTCGGAGTCAGCGTAGCCGGCTGTATCGAGCCAGAGACGTCCCCACCGCTCACCGTAATGTGGAGAAGCAAGCAGGCGATCCACGAGGCGTTCATAAGCATCCGGGGCGGGGTCATTCAGGAACTGTTGAACTTGTTCGGGTGTTGGTGGTAAACCGAGCAGGTTGAAAGAGAGTCGTCGAATCAACGCGATTTTTTTAGCCGCGGGAGAATAAGAAAGGTTCTCTTGTTCCAGGCGGTAAAGGAGAAAACGATCGATTGGCGAGTTTACCAGTTCTGGCCTGGTAACGGTTGGTAGGGGAGGGCGAGAGACCGGTTGAAATGCCCAGAAGTTTTTTTCTTCCTGCGAAAGGAAATCAGCTGTCAGGGATTCGGGCTCCTTGCGTTGCGTGTGAGCTCCCTGGTTAATCCATGTTTCGATCATTCCAATCTCGGCCGCGGAAAGCTTCTTGTCGCCGGGGGGCATCTCGCCATTCTTGATGCGTTCCAGTAACAACGATTCAGCGGCCTTCCCGGCGACGAGTGCCGGTCCTGATTCACCACCGCGAACCATGAAGCGTCGTAAGCGGAGATCCAGTTTGCCCTTGGGTGCACCTTCTTCGCCATGACACTGGAAGCAGTGCGCCTTGAAAATAGCTCGCACCGGTTGCTCGAAGAACAGTTTGTCAGCACCGTCAGACGTGGCTGCTAATCCGTGCAACAGAGCAATTGAGAGAATCAAGCGGGGAAATTTCATGATGATCTTGGGCAGGGGTGAGTGTGGCTAACCGTGTCGAACTCTATTTTACACGGTTTCGTTTCTTTGGGCACTATTGTTACCGGGTATCGGATGGATTCAAATAGCAGTGAAAACTCCTCAAAAAGGCAACAATAGAATGACGCTATCCAAGACACGGCGAAACTTTATGCAAAGTGGCCTGCTAGCCAGTGCGAGCTTGCTGACTCGACCAGTGGCACACGGGATGTTCAAGAAAGAGTTTCCCCCGACGCGAGTGATTACCCGCGGACCCAAGCATCACTGGTTTGGGTATTACGACAAGTTGCAGTTTGATCCGACGAGCCGTTACGTTCTTGGCATGGAGGTTGGTTTCCAGCACCGTTCCCCAACTGGCAACGATGTGATCAGTGTCGGGATGGTTGACTTGGAAGATGGTGATCGTTGGATTCCTTTTGGGAAGAGCAAGGCCTGGAACTGGCAGCAAGGGTGCATGTTGCAGTGGCTACCGGGATCCCAGACCCGGGTGATTTGGAATGACCGCCAGGGAGATCGATTTGTTTGTCACATTTATGATATTAAGACCCAAGAGCGACGGACGATCCCGCATGCCATCTACTCGGTCAGCCCGGACGGGAAGTCGGCCGTGGCTCCTGATTTCAGCCGCATCGGTGATGTGCGTCCCGGCTATGGCTACGCCGGCTTGCCAGATCCGCATGCTGATGACCTGGCACCCAAGACATCTGGAATTTTCCACGTCGATCTGGAGACGGGAAAGTCGAAGTTGATCATCTCGCTGGCTGACATGGCTCGACTGGGTGTTATTCCGCAGGTTAAGTTTGGCATCAAGCATTATTTTAACCACCTGCTCTTTAGCCCTGATGGTTCACGATTTATTGCCTTGCATCGCTGGCGTTATCCCGATGGCAGCCGCTTGACCCGCCTGGTGACAGCGAAACCGGATGGTAGTGACCTGCGGGTCGTGATTCCCAACGGTTACGCTTCGCATTTTATCTGGCGTGATCCACAGCATATTTTGTCCCAGTCACGCCATTATGCGGGGAACACCAACTGGGGTAATTTCCTTTTCCAGGATCAGGAAGGGGGCCAGGTGGAAGAGGTGGGGGCCGGGATCCTCGATGGCTCGGGACATCTCAGTTACCTGCCCGGGAACGAATGGATACTGAATGACACCTATCCCAAGGGGAAGGAACGATTACAGACACCTCACCTTTATCATGTGAAAACCAAGCGGCGGATTGACCTGGGACATTTCCATTTGCCAGCGGTTTACACGGGTGAATGGCGTGTTGATACGCATCCGCGGTTTAGTCCCGACAGTCGCTACGTTTGTATCGACGCGCCGGTCGGGCAGGCAGGACGGCAGTTGCACCTGATTGATATCCGGGGCCTGCTGGACTAATCCTGCTTGTTATGGACGGGTCAGAAACCACTATAATAATTTGCTCATCCTTGCACCTTTTACCAAGAGGACTCGTGAAAGATCATGAAACCAGCACGACGTAGATTTTTGCAATCGACCGCAGCCGCTTCCCTGGCAGCTGGTATTTCTGCCCCTCTCTCCGCTCAGTTGCCCGCTGATCGAGCGCAGCCGAAGTATGTGGCCCGCCAGGGTGGACCGATTCGCCATAGCGTGATGGGATGGTGTTTTCGACCGATGAAAGCGGCTGAATTGGCCAAGCATTGTGTTGCCATGGGGATTACCGGGATCGAGGGGATTTCCCGCGACGACTATAAAATGGCCATGTCGCTGGGGCTGGAAATTTCACTGGTCAGCGGCGCTCATGGTTTCAAGGATGGTCCCTGTGATCCCAAGTATGTGGAGAAGGTTGTGACGGGATTAAAGGGGGCGATTGAACTGGCCGCCCAGATTGGTGCCAAGAGCGTGATTACCTTTACCGGTATGCGTTTTAAAGGGATGGACGACGAAAAGGCTGCCACCCGCTGCGTGGATGCCTGGAAGAAAGTCATGCCACTGGCGGAAAAGAAGGGGATCACGCTGGTCTTGGAACACCTTAATTCGCGTGATGACAGTCACCCGATG
>CAZXJC010000800.1:0-2814 GCA_964640885.1 uncultured Pirellulaceae bacterium
TGTGGCGCAGACTTGTCGGATTTGCAAAAAGTTTTGGACTGGATTCCCATTGCCCGGGCCTCGAACCTTGCGGAAGCAGGGTACCTGGTAGAATTTCTAACCGAGCGTAAGATCGTGAGCGATATTACAGAAGAAAATGAATTTAATGCGGCTGCGGGAGCCTGGTACTCGTCATTTGTTTTGAGAGTTGCTGAGGGCGATGCGGATTCAGCTCGTAACTTCCTGGCTAGTGGTGAGTACGCTGACGAGGAAGGTGTGCTGGAGGAACAATGGCAACAAGTCGGTACTGGCGGCCTGGTGAATTCTTCGACGCAATTTCTTAAGTGGGCCTTGTTGTTGCTCGTAATTGCCGGGTTCGCGGCGGTGATCGTTAATGATAACCAACAACCAGCCCAACCCGGACAGCCAGCAGATGCCCAGTCGTTTCAGGAATTCCTGGCCCAGCAACCAGGGCCCTGGATTTTTGAAAACGAATCAGGTGTACAGTCTCAACTTTACTTTAACGCCTTCCAGAATTGCCTGATAATTAAGCAAGATCTTGATGGTGATGGAACGCTAGAGTATCAGCGGACGTTTCAGGCCCGCTAGTTCTGCTTCCTCCGGCCGGTTATCATGCCGTATGTGCTGTTGAACCCTTTAGCAGCACGTGTGCTGGATGTTTAAGTGGGTGCGGGAGAGAAGTGAGGATGGCGGAATTAGGGATTAATATCGACCACGTGGCGACCGTGCGGCAGGCACGTCAGGCCAGCGAACCTGACCCTGTATGGGCTGCGGTCCTGGCCGAGTTAGGTGGAGCGGACTGTATTACGATTCACTTGCGGGAAGATCGTCGACATATCCAGGATCGCGATGTCCGGGTCTTGAAAGAGACCGTTAATGTGAAACTTAATCTGGAAATGGCCTGTGCTGCAGATGTCGTGGAAATTGCCTGCCAAACCTTACCTGAGCAAGCAACGCTCGTGCCGGAAAAAAGAGAAGAATTGACAACCGAGGGCGGGCTCGATGTCGTCGGCCAGCGTGACCAGGTGGCACCGGTGATTAAACAGTTGCAAGATGCAGGGATATCGGTCGCACTATTCCTGGATCCGATTGCAGAACAGATTGACATGGCTGCGGAGTTGGGTGCCCAGGCCGTCGAATTGCATACGGGCCAGTATGCACTGGAGCAAGGGGAAACACGCCAGCAAGAGCTGGTGAAATTGATCGATGCCGGTCAACTGATCGTGAATCACGGAATGGCGTTGCACGCAGGACACGGACTGAATTATCAAAGCGTTACCCCCGTGGCAAGTATCGACCAGATGCTGGAGCTTAATATTGGACACAGTATCGTTGCCAGGGCACTGATGGTCGGAATGAAACAAGCAGTTTACGAGATGAAACAGTTGCTGTCTTAACGATTGCTGCCTGAAAAACCGAGGCGCCCGGTTTGCGACAGCGGCACAGAGGTCGTATGATGGTCCCGTTCAAGTAGTTGTAGTAGCGTCAATTTCAATGTGGAAAGTGAGTGAGATGCCCAGACAAGGTACCGATTTTGCAGGATTGTCGGTTGCTTTGGTGACACCTTTTCGAGATGGGGTCATCGATGAAGTGACCCTAAAGGCTCAAGTGGAATTCCAGGTCGAGGCAGGCACTACCTGCTTGTGCCCCACTGGGACCACGGGCGAGTCACCAACCCTAAGCCACGAAGAACATGAGCGTGTGATAGCGGAAGTGGTCGGCCAGGCGGCTGGTCGGATCAAAGTGATGGCCGGTACCGGATCCAACAGTACCGCGGAAGCAATTCGGCTGACGCAGTGGGCAGCCAAGGAAGGGGCGGATGCCGCGCTGATGGTCGCACCTTACTACAATAAACCGACGCAACAGGGGTTCTATGAACATTATCGGGCGGTTGCCGAAGAAGTAGACCTGCCTATCTGTGTCTACAATATTCCCGGACGAACCGGTAAGAATATCGAACCAGAGACCATTATCCGCCTGTCAGAATTGGAGAATATCACGATGGTCAAGGAAGCGACTGGTTCCTTAGACCAGGCTTCCGAGATACTATCCGACACAGAGCTGACGGTGCTGAGCGGAGACGATAGCCTTACGCTCCCCTTGATGGCCATCGGTGGCGAGGGCGTAATTTCGGTCGTTGGCAATATTGTGCCCCAGGATATGATTGCGATGGTAAAGGCTTACCAGGACGGTGATACACAGGCTGCCTGTCAATGGCATCGAAAGTTGTTTCCCTTGTGCCGCGACATGTTGGGATTGTCGACGAATCCTATTCCCATTAAGGCAGCCATGAAGGCTTTGCAGCGTGATTCCGGAGAGTTGCGGTTGCCCATGACAGCGCTGAGTCCATCCGAAGAAGAAATGTTGCACCAAACACTCTCCGCCTACAGTCTGCTCTGAGCGGCTAAGGGCCAGTGATCGATGGCATTCCGATGATGCGTGTTCTCTTCTTTTGTGAATTCGGGATACGCAACGGCGGAGAAAACTCGTTGCTGGCAGTGTTGCCTCGCCTGGCCAAACTGGGGATTGAACCTGTCGTGGCAGCTCCCAGTCCCAGTGAACTGGCCAAGCAACTGGAAACGCTGGGCATCAAGACGGTCACCTGGGATCCGCAGTCCGCTAAAGATCATCGGGACCCTGTTGTGCAGCGTCGGAAGCTGATTCGGCAATTGGTGGAATCTGTTGAACCTGGATTGGTGCAGGCGAACAGTCGCTCCATGGCTCGCTTATGTGGACCCGTTACCAGTCAAATGGGGGTTGCCAGCCTGGGACACCTACGAGATATGATGAACGTTAGTCGCCAGGCAATTGATG
>CAZXJC010000801.1:0-2686 GCA_964640885.1 uncultured Pirellulaceae bacterium
AAAAGATGACGTCAGGGATCCTGTCAGGACCAGTATTTTCCGTGTCCAGTACACGATTCTACTTTATGAAGAGGAAACAAGTCATGTGTAGTCAGCAAGTCAACAATCAGTTCTTTCGTTTGAGAAGATTTTGTTTACCCACGCTGCTGGCGGCGTTGCTGGTGGTCACAACGGTTTCTTGTCGCAAGGAATCGCCTAATAGCAAGAGTGCGGTGTCAAACACGGCGAGCCTGGTCAGCGACCAGGCCTTGTTTCACGTGGAAGTATCCGATCTAGGGAAGATTGTTTTGGGGCTTGCCAAGAGCGTGGAAGAAGTTGCGGCGACCGTTCCGAAAAGCCAGCAGAATTTTAGGGTGGTCGAGGACTTCATCGAAAAGAAACTAGGGATCAATCCCCTGTCGCTTGCTGAATACGAGAAGATCGGAATTGACCTGACCAAGCCAGTTGGTTTGAGCGTACTGCCGAGTCACAATATCGATGGTTTCCGGCAAGATGTGCACGGGGTGATTCATGTGGCTGTGACCGATCCCGGCAAAGTGATTGATCTGCTCAAGCGGCTCCTGGTGGACGTGGATGCCAGTATCAACAAGCTGGAAGGCAACGGGGGAATGTTTTACACGGTAAAGGAGCATGGGAATGATGTGATGGGCCTCGCTTTTCACCGTGGATATGTTTCCATCATTTTCGCGGAGGTTCGCGACGATGATGCCTTGGAGAACTACTTGCCACGATACATAGCGGCGGCCAAGAAAAACCCTCTGCAGGAAAACAAACAGTATCAACGTACTAGCGAAAACTTTGCTCCCGACAGCCTGGCCCGCCTGTTCGTGAACCTCCAGACGGCAGTCAACATGTTCGAAGAGGAAGAATCCGTCTCCATTCCCTTGTTCCAGGAGTTCCTGGCCGTCGGCGCCAGCGTAGGTGCGCAGGAAGCCCGGGCATCGTTGCAGATGACGGCCGATTCCGGGTTGCTGAAACTAATCAAGCCGGGTGACAGTTGCCAGGATTTGCTGGCCAGTGCGGAGACGCCCATGGTTGCTTTCAGCATGAGCCTCGCGGATCCCTTAGCCGTGGTCGAATATGTTATCAGGCATATGGAGGAAGAACGAGAACAGGGGAATGCGATGGTGAACGATTTTAAGAGAGACATTCAACGGTCGACTGAAGAGTTGGAAGTTTCCTATCAGCAGGTTCGCAAGTCGGTTACGCCGCTAAGTGCGGCGGTTTTGATCTATCCGGAGTTTGTCGACTTGGGCCAACTGTTTGGCGTGCCGCTCCGTGTGCCGGAGATGGTCGGCGTACTCAAAATGCAGGAGCAAGGTTTGGCGAGACGCCTGCTCACGTTTGCTTTTCAAGAGGGTGAAAGAGAGACGCATGGTCAGTCCACACTCTATGTAGGTCCAGGGGTTGTCGCTGGTTCGGTGGACGGTCACCTGGTCGCTGGCACCGCAATGGATCGGATCCGGACCATCGCAAGTGAAGAGGCCGAGAGTTGGAAGCCATCTGTAGGGGATTCGCAGTTGTTTGCTGCGGAGGTGGATATGTTGGCCGTCCAACAAGCCGTGATTGCGCAGCAGGAAATGCCCCGGGTGGTCGAACTCAGTATCAACTCGCTCATGAAGAAGATGCTAAAAAGCAAATCACCACTGAAAGTAAAGACCGAGCGGTTAAAAGATGGTGTGATGACCTCAGTAGACCTGGGATCATTCCAAGTCGACCGCCATATCCTGAAACTGTATTCAGAACCGATCCATATGATTCTGGAAGAGATGAGTGAAGAAATTGGAAGGTAGAGGAGTCATGGTTGCCCGGCGGAGCTGTGACGCTAAGATAGAGGTCTTGGCATCTGATCCTATCGTTCCCATGATTCACGAGGTTGGCAATGAAATACGGTTCCCTAGCTTTATTCGCTTTTCTCCTGGTAACCCCTGGATTCTTAGTTGCAGACGATTGGACCCAGTGGGCTGGTAATGACCGGCTCTGCAACTGGAACGAGACCGGGATTCTCAAGACGTTCCCTAAGGAAGGTTTGAAACCAGTCTGGTCAGTTCCGATTGGCTCGGGATACTCGGGGCCAGTTGTCTGGCAGGGGCGCGTCTATGTAACGGACTATCGACCAAAACCGGAAACCAAGCTCTTGGAAGCCATTGAGCGAATCCTCTGTCTCGATGAAAAGACTGGTAAGCAGCTCTGGAGTCACGAGTGGGAAACCCACTATCGCCGACAACTGCATTCCTACGCCACTGGTCCTCGCGCTACGCCGCTCGTTAGTGATGGCCGGCTCTATACGCTCGGTGCCACTGGCATGATGCACTGCTTGGACGCTAAGACGGGCAAGGTGCAATGGGAGTATGATGCGTTGGAGGCATTTGATGCTGAGGTCCCTGTCTTCGGGGTTTCGGCCTCCCCATTAGCTTGGAAAGATACCGTGATCTATGTTTGCGGTGGCAGTGAAGGGTTGTTGCGAGCCTTTGACAAGGTAACCGGCAAAGAAAAATGGAAAGCACTTCCTGGTAATTATGACATGCCCTATTCGTCACCAGCGATTTTCAAGATTGGTGGTCGACAGCAATTGATTCAGTGGGATCAGCAGCAGCTGAGCGGACTGAACCCAGACAACGGGCAGGTCCTCTGGCAGATCCCCTTCGTGGCACTTTCATACATGGCACTGGCCCGACCGGTACAG
>CAZXJC010000802.1:0-12110 GCA_964640885.1 uncultured Pirellulaceae bacterium
ACGGGTGCAAACCGTCTCCCACCCGAGCCAGGTCCCCCGCGTAATACGACTGACCCGCTTCGAGCAGGTAGCTCGACAAACCCTGCGATTCAGCCGTCGCAACCTGTTTGCCCGGGACCAGCAACGGTGCCAGTACTGCGGTCGCAATTTGACCATGAGCCAGATGAGTATGGACCACGTTGTACCCAGGAGATTAGGGGGAGAAACCAAGTGGGACAACGTCGTTTGTTCATGCGTTGCTTGCAATACTCGCAAGGGGGGACGCACCCCAAAGCAAGCGCACATGCAACTGAAAACAAAGCCCACGAAACCGAGTCATCACTCCCTGATCGACATCAGCATCACGCATCCAAAGTATGCCATCTGGCAAACGTTCCTGCCCCAAGCAAGCCAGCAAGTAGCAACGGTTGCCAGCTAACAGATGATGCGTGTCCGAACCGTACCCCGACAGGAAAATATTTCTTCCGCCGGCAGGCTGTAGATACAACCTGAGCGCAAACCACACCTCGGTCGGGTGTGCAGCTTCAAATCATCCCGGAGGACGGACCTAGCAGAGTGGGTCTTTTTTCTCTGTTACCACAACCGCTTCAGAACCGGTCGAAAGCTCGACATTCAATTCCACGAATGGTAACCACTCTTCCGGCACATTATCTTCGTGAAAGATTGCCTCAACAGGACATTCCGGAACACAAGCTTCACAGTCAATGCACTCTTCCGGATGGATGTACAACATCTGGTCGCGTTCCGTTCCAGGAGCAACTTCGTAAAAGCATTCCACCGGACAGACAACTACGCAATCGGTGTATTTACAGGCAAAGCAAGGCTGACATACAACGTGTGTCATTAAACTGTTTCTCCTTTAAATCTTCTTAACCAAATCGTTATGAAGGACGAGTTTCAAAACAGAGCTAATCTAGCACCTCATTCGGCTAAATCACCGCTAACCCACTAGCTAAAACAGCCGATCCGCCGAGAATTCCCATCTCACCGATGCAGACGCACCAAGTAAAGTAAAACCTCGTACCCAGGTGACCATGCCAGCATTTCCTGCTGCGCGACCACCAAGTGCTTACAAAACAACAACTTGACCAGTTTTAACCGGCCAACTGAAGTCGAATCGTAGTCTCCTACTGAAAACCTGTCAAGATATTGTCTGGACGGCATTTACGACAATACGATCAACCTTGCCCCAGATTCGGTACCCCTCTAGAATCACTGGATTAAACGAGTCAACCCTGGCGGGACACTCTTGGAGTGACGCTCGTCAGTGGCCTGTTCCAGTACCCCCTCGCAGCCCGAGGTTACCATTCGTGGCATTGTCGGACTTTGACCGCAATCTGCTCGATCGTTGTCTGCAGCGGCAGCCTCGGTCCTGGGAGAATTTTGTCGATCGGTTTCTGGGCCTGGTGATTCACGTAATCAACCATACCGCCCAAAGTCGCTCGATTCGGCTCATGCCTCAGGATGTCGAAGATCTTGCCGCGGAAATCTTCTTGACTATTGTCCAAGATGACCTTGCAGTGCTGCGACGATTTAAGGGGCAAAGCAGCCTCGCCACCTACCTGACGGTGGTCGCCCGGCGAGTTGCTGTACGACAGCTGGTCAAACACAAACTGGGCTCTCAGCTATCTGATCCAGCCGACACGGAGAGTCAATCGCGCAGCTCTGAATCTAGTTTCCATCCCTCTGAAACGCGACGCACATTTGTTCTTAATGCCCCCTCGGACGATCCAAGATTTCAACGAACTGATCCGGGGTTAGCCCCCGAAGAGCGATTAAGCAATCACGAAGAGGTTTCACGGTTACTCGATGGGCTGGATCTGCAAGCAGCGCAAATCGTGCGTATGTATCACCTGGAAGGAAAGACCTACCGGGAAATTAGTACGCTGGCAGGCGTTCCAGAAAACAGCATCGGGCCAACCTTAAGTCGAGCACGGGCCAAGATGCGTCAGCAAGACATCGACACCCCGCTAAATTCCTAACCGCTACTTGGGCTCAGCGGCGTAAGGTATCCCCGCGAAAACGCGGAATATATCCCGTGTACGGCGTTTGACCCTGATGGGGACTTCCCCCGAGCGGCTGCGCGGACGACGTGTCAGGTTGTCCTGGGGCCGGCAAGTTTGGATCAACCAAATTGACCTGGGGGACTCCAGCCATCGAAGGCAAGGTCCAGAGCTGTGAAGCCTCACCAGTAATCCGGTTAATCTGATAGCTACCCACATCGATAGTAAATTGCATCTGGTTCGGTTGTCCCGGAGCAATCTGGACCTTGACATGATGCGGTAATGACACGCCATGACCAGGATAGAAACGATGTCTCGAAGCCTGGACACTCGCCAACAGTTGTCCCTGAGCATCTGACAACTGCTGCCGAAGAACCCAGGCATATTGATCGTGAATTACCGTCGTTCGCATCAAATCGCCTTGCGCAGAAGTTAGGCGAGTGCGAATTTCTAACTCACCGGGTTGACTGGCAAACGGCCCCTCATGTTGTTGATTCGGGTCCAGATAGACCAGGCCCAGAGCGTCAATCAACCATAGCGGTTCCACTGGTAACATCTGCCGTACACGCTCCTGAGCAAACTGATCGTGCGTCGCATAGTAAACAGCCGGTTCGGGATGTTGTTTAAACCACATCCAAAACAACTCATCATTACTGCCAATATCCAATTCGGGACCACTGAAGTTAAACATCCCGGCTTGCATTCGGAAACGCTTCGGCTTTTGCAGGACTATTTTAGCCCGCAAAGCCGGATAACCAGCAACGCTCACGCGAGCATCTCGTGCCTCCAGCTGATAAACCCAGCCCGTCGTATTCACCGCTGACAGAGCCTCCGCCAGTGAGGGAGTCCCCTGGAAGACCGCAGGCGGCAGTTCAACCGATTCGTTGAACCGGTTGGCCTGCCAACAAGTCGCACCACTGGCGACAAACAATACGGCAAGTAGTAGCAGTTGTTTCAGAGATCCGCTTCTCACGTCAGCATCCTTGCCTTATTATTCTGCCTTAAATCTTGTGGCCGACGTTCCATGTCAGCGATGATCCAACATCCTGGTTTACCGGTCGCGGCTAAGCCGCGTTGGCAAACAACAGCTTGGCCAACTCCTCCTGAATTTCTTCAATCCGTTCCGTCGTAGGCGTCTCGACAACAACCTGGTATTGAGTGTCATTGCGAGGACAAAACAAAACCATTACTTCCTGGCCCTGCTCATTGGTTTCCGTTGCCTCGACTCGCATCATGCGACGACGAATCATCAGTAACACCAGGATATAACAAATGTCCTGCTGATCCACGGCTTGCGATAGTTGTTGAAAGTAATGCAACATCACATCATTAGGTGCCCAGTTGAGGCGGTTGGCATCAGCTGCAGGCATTTGCGACTTCCACCAGCCAATCGCCTCCTCGGGAGGACCTTGCCAGGAACCTTCCGCATAATCATAACGTTGAACATCTCCCCCCTCGCTTAACAGCACGGAGAAAAATGTCTCTCCCGCTTTCAGTTCACGATCTGTTTCGTGACATCGACGAGTACAACGCTGTACGTGAAATTCCAGCATGCCAGCATAGACCTTACAGATTTTTCCAGGGTACGTTTCTCTTCGCGGCGAATCGTACGCCAAAGCGATTTTTGACTCAAGGCACAACTGTCCGAAAAAGGTCTCTCGGAATTACCATTTTTGCCAGTCTTCCCCTTTTGGTCTGTTTTGATCCTTCAAACCGGGAAATTGACCTTTGTGCTGGCAAATCGACTCGGGGGTAATTTCTATGGTATAACCAACGACTACCACGATCTGCCGACGTCCTCACTGACTTGTTACACGATGGTTTTACACGGAGTTCTTGCAAGCATGCTACGCTCCCTGCTCATCGCCGTCTCAATCTTACTTGTCACCGGGTCTCTGGAAGCCGAAAACTGGCCTGGCTGGCGGGGACCTCAAGGGATCGGGACATCCACCGAAACCGGTTTTCCTGTGAAGTGGTCTACCACCGAGAACATTCGCTGGCAGGCTCCCTTGCCGGGCCCCGGCAATTCAACACCAGTTGTCTGGGAAGACCGTGTTTTTGTAACCCGCGCGTCTGCTGAGGGAAAACAACGGTCCTTGATCTGTTTTGACCGCGAGAGTGGCAAACAGCGCTGGCAGAAGTCAGTCTCCTTTGCTGCAACTGAAGTAACTCACAAGACAAATCCACAGTGTGCTTCCTCTCCTGTAACGGACGGGAAACAGGTGGTTGCCTGGTTCGGTTCCGCGGGCCTGTACGCTCATGACATGGAAGGAAAGCTGCTCTGGAAACGTGATCTTGGCAAGTTCGAGCATGTCTGGGGCACTGCTTCAAGCCCCATCATTTTCGAGAACCTGGTGATTGTTAATTGTGGCCCTGGTTTGCGAGCTTTCTGGATTGCCCTCGATAAACAGACCGGTCGCGATGTCTGGAGATGGGAACCGCCGGAAGCAAAAAGCACCAAGCTCGACGAATTTCGCGGTTCCTGGAGTACGCCGGTCGTTGATGGCAGTGGCGAAAACGCCTTGATGTTTCTCAGCATGCCAACCCGACTCTATGCCGTCGAACCTCGTACTGGAAAAGTTCGCTGGTCCTGCGGCGGGTTGAGCAAATTAGTCTACACCTCGCCACTGGTCACCAAGGATACGGTAGTGGTCATGTGTGGCTATCATGGTCCCTCACTGGCAGTTCGACGTGGTGGCCAGGGAGATGTCACTAAATCTCATCGGTTATGGCTCTTGGAAGACCGTCAGGCGAATCCGCAACGTATTGGTTCCGGCGTGATTGTTGGCGATCACATTTACATTCTAAACGAAACGGGAATTGCCTGGTGCCTGGAACTGAAAACGGGCAAGAAGCTCTGGGAAAAACGATTAGGTAAAGCCAAGTCCTGGAGTTCAATGTGTTACGTGGAGGGACGTATCTACATCGTAAACATGGATGGCGTCAGTTTTGTCCTGGAACCAGATCCTAAATCCTGCAAGATTCTCGCTGAAAACCAACTGGAAGGATTAACACGAGGATCGCTGGCATTTTCCCAGGGACTCATTTTTGTCCGCACCTATAAACAGCTAATTTGCATCGGAAATTAGTGCGTCTTGACCAGTTGCAGGGGCTGAGTTAGAGTTGAAAGGTAGTGACCATTGGCGCGAACAATGCCATTAACTGGAAAGAAACAAATGACAACTCCTGGCCTCTTAAACCGCTTGCCGCTATTAGGACTGCTGCTAGTCAGCAGATCGCCGGGGTAATTGTCACGTCTTGATTACGGACAAATCCAGAAACCCCGGAGCTCTCCAAAGCTTCGGGGTTTTTTACTGCTCATCGAGTAAATGAAACTACTATGCCTATCATGATCAAACCTGCTACTGACTTACCACGCCCAGGCGCAGGCGAATCGCCTTGCTTGTTGTTGCCCGGGCCGGTCAAGGACCGGCACGAACCAGTTGGTTAGACAATTGCGACTGCTATCGAACTTCAGTCGTCGAAAAAACACGGTGCGATCTCTCATAAGGCAACTACGAATGAATGATATGCGGAACATTACAATCTTTGACACGACGCTGCGGGACGGTGAACAATCTCCCGGAGCAAGCATGAATTTGAACGAAAAAATGGAAATGGCCCAGGCGCTGATTGACCTGGGAGTTGACATTATTGAGGCCGGGTTCCCAATCGCCTCTCCTGGAGATTTCGAGGCTGTCCAGGAAATATCCCGCAGCATGAAGGGCGCTACCATTTGCGGGCTGGCCCGTTGCAACGACGCAGACATCGACCGAGCCTGGGAAGCCCTTAAACACGCCGAAAGCTCTCGCATCCATGTCTTCCTGGCTACCAGTGCTATTCACCGCGAATTCAAACTGAAAATGACACCGGAAGAAATTATTCAGCGAGCAGTCGCGGGTGTCACACGGGCCGTCGATTACTGTGATGACGTCGAGTTTTCTCCAGAAGATGCCGCCCGCACCGAACATGAATTCCTCTGCCAGGTCGTGGAAGCAGCCATCGGGGCTGGGGCAACTACCGTGAACATCCCAGACACGGTCGGCTACGCAACTCCATCCCAAATGGGCGACCTGATTACCCTGTTACGAGAGCGGGTCAGCAACATTGACCAGGCTGTCATTAGTGTCCATTGCCATGACGATCTGGGAATGGCAGTTGCCAATAGCCTGGAAGCTGTCCGGCAAGGTGCTGGACAGATCGAATGTACCATCAATGGTATCGGGGAACGGGCCGGCAATTGCAGCCTGGAAGAAGTGGTCATGGCGATGAAGACACGCCAGGATTTCTATCAATGCACAACAAATATTAACTCTCAGCGACTGGTACCAACCAGCCGGTTACTCTCTGCCGTCACCGGTATGCGGGTTCAACGCAACAAAGCCATCGTGGGTAAGAATGCATTTGCCCACGAAGCGGGAATTCATCAGGATGGTATGCTCAAGGAACCAAGTACCTATGAAATCATGCGTCCCGAAGATGTCGGTGTTGCGAAAACAGATCTGGTTCTTGGCAAGCACAGTGGCCGAGCAGCGCTGGCCGATCGAGCTCGTACCCTTGGCTACCGGCTGACCGGTGAACAGGTCCAATCCGTCTTTAATGACTTCAAAAAACTTGCTGACAAGAAAAAAGAGATCTACGACGGCGATATTGTCTCGTTAATCCAGCAACAGATTCAGGATGTGCAAGAAGAAGAATGGAGCCTGGTTGATTTCAAAGCAACGTCCGGGACCGACCAATCGCCACAGGTCCGCTTAACCCTCAAGCAAGGAGACCAGCTGTTCACGGAGGAACTGTCCCAAGGAGATGGTCCCGTCGATGCAGCCTTCCTGGCCACGGAAAAAATCACTGGCATGAAACTGGAATGCAAAGATTTCCAGGTCCGCAGTGCAACACTGGGCCGAGATGCACAGGGAGAAGTCACCCTGCAGATTGAGCACGCTGGGCAACTGTTTCGTGGACGGGGTGTATCCACCGATACGGTCGAAGCGACTGTCCGCGCAATTCTCAATGCCGTAAACCGGATCGCTGTTGCGAATGCCCCTGCCCAAAGCTAACTGGCGACAAATGCCAGGTAGTAAAAGATCCATCCCGTGATGGCAGTCAAAATCATTCCCGCCACAGCCACGTACCCCCAACGGCGATGACTTTGGCCGTGCTCCGCTGGCTCTGGCGGGCGTGGAAACTGTTTCAACGCGCGAATGATCACCGCTGCCCAAATCAGCGGCGTAGGAACAGCAAACAGCAGGTGAATCGAGAGGGCGGTCCAAACCGTGCTCCATCCCTCCACCTGGTAATAGGGAGACAATTCCGCACGAACTTCCCAATCCGACAAGAAACGCACATCCACTTCAAAAGCAACCACTGCCAACAGTAAGACCAGTCCGGTCACAAGTTGCACTTTCTTGTGCAAGGCATAGTTGCGCCGGTAACGGACCAGGTAAACACTCCAGCATAAAACCGGAACAATGGCCAGCATTGCCAGGAAGACAACGTCTAGCATGAAAGAAGCACGTGTCCCCAGGAATCCGTCGATCCCGGGAAAACTCTCGCTACCCACTTCTGCCCATAACACCAAGTATCACTCCTCGATTGCCCATCTCTGCGTGCCTGGTTTGTCACTCAATTCAGTTATCCTAATCCATAGAGAAGATAATCCGAAGGGATCCTTGGCCGCGATCAATTACCAACTCATCTCCTCCGCAGCTACACGTTGACGGGTTTCGTCCAGCAGGCTCTAATGGGACCCGGTTTCGAAAACAAGCAGTAGTAAAATCGATTAATCATCACTTGATGACTGGCCGAGTGGCGGAATTGGCAGACGCTCGGGATTTAAAATCCCGTGGGCATAGCCCGTGGGGGTTCGAGTCCCCCCTCGGCTACTGAATGAAACCTATAAAGACAGTACAGATTCGTGCTTACCGGCCGTGAATCCGGGCGGCATGTCGCAACTGGGCTGGATTTACCTTCTCCCCTGTGGACTCTTGCAAACCCCTCCCGCTAACTGCTGCGCAGTGTTCTCAAGAAAACAAGCGTGAGCACCAGCCACCTCTTGCGTTATCACGGTGAAGAGTGGTTGTTGTCGAGTTCCGACAACGGTTTCTAGCGATTGCTCCATCACAACCATCGTCGGGAGGAAATCCATGCCCACTAAGAAAACAGATATGTATCGACGACTTTCTGTTCAGAGTCTTGAAGAGCGAAACCTGCTGGCCGGGAATGTCTTCGGCTATACCAACGGACCAACACTCAACTTCGTCGGTGATCTTCAAGACAATGCGATGGTTTTCGAAGAGATTGCACCCAACACGGTGCGCGCCACCGGATTGGCTGGTACCACCATTAACGGGCTGCCGTCACAGAATTTCACCCTCCGCCCAATTGAAAGCATCGCGATCTATTTCGGGAATGGAAAAAACCAAGTGATCGTACACAATCTCTCGCTCACCGACACACCAGACGGTTCGCTCAGTATCGCAACTTCAGATCTCGAAGATACGATTGTCGTGGATCAAGTTGCCACTTCAGACAGTGTGTCCATTCAGTCCTACGGCGGTGATGACCAAATCATTATCAATCAACTCGAAACCAACGATTTCTATTCCTCGACGCGAGCTGGAAATGACAATGTAGAGATCTTTGATAGTCGGGTTAATGAATTTAAACTGTTCGCTGGTGATGGGTTTGACCAGATCAAGATCGATCGGTTAGACGTGAATTATGACTTTCGACTGTTCGCGAACGATGGCGGCAGCGATATCCAACTCGAAAATCTCCAAGTGGGCCAGGATCTTCAAGTTGGTGCCACCGATGGTGATGATCTTGTTTACATCAATGGCACACATACTGGAAATCACCTGACAATATGGACTGGCAATGGCGATGACCATCAGGAAATTCACAATAGCAGTACCGGTGGAGAACTCGGCCTCTCCGGCGGACACGACCGCGATACGCTGCTGGCCCGCAACTGCCAGGCAGGCACCCGCTTCCTCGTGACCATGGGTGACGGAGATGACCAGACCATCTTAAAGGACGTCACCGCTTCCACAATTTCTCTCCACACGGGAGCTGATAACGACTTTCTATTCATGGAGAGAGCAGAAACAACCTTGGGAATGTTCTACGTACACTTGAACGCCGGGAGCGACGTCCTAAACGCCGAACAACTAGTAGCGGCAACAGACTTAATCGTTCACGGTGATGGAAACGGAGACCACCATGTCGCATTAAGAGACGTTTATGCCAACCATGATGTCAGAGTTCGCACTTGGAACGGTGACGACGTGATTCAGATGAATCAAGTCAACGCTCGACACAATGTCACGGCCAATTCTGGCGAAGGTGCCAATCTCCTCGAGATTAGCGAAATCCGCGCTGGCAATCGAGTCACGGCTAGCGGTAATAGCGGAGCCGATGTCGTCCATCTCGAACTGATCGATACTCGGCATCTCAATGTCCACACCGGAGCCGGGGATGACCTCCTGACTATGCAATACATCAACGCGTGCAACCAACTTACACTCTATTTGGGTGATGGTGACGATGTCCTACAAATGTCAAATGCTTACACCGGACTACCACTTTTGTGGGGTGGACCTGGTACAGATACCCTTTATGACCTGCCCAATGCTTTTGACGAAGTCCTCGCAGCATACAGCTTCGAGGTTATTCTGTAACCTTCAACCGACTGACCAACCGGTCAAGTTGAAAATTTCCGTGGCCACTGAGAAGATTTAGTTTGCGGTCCTGTTGCACAAGCGTTATCTTCGCAGGGAGAAGCTCCCCCAACAGCTAACTCCAGATACAGGACCCCATTGATGAAGTACCTCACGCGACGTACTTTTTGTGCTGGCCTCGCTGGTACTGCCTGGGCCTCGACCCTGGCAAAAACCTGCTCGTTGTCAGCACGACAGCGAAGGCAGTTACGACAAGGACAGGAAAAACTGATCATCCGCTCGATTGAGCCGGTCGTGATTTATCCCCCCTACCATGAATATCACCGAAAAACACTTTTTCGATATCATGGCCAGAATATCCAGGCCCGTACCGTTTATCGCGTCTCCACCAATCTCGGACTCACCGGATACGGTGAGCGCTGGGGAAAGGATTCACTCAAGGCCACGGATTTCAAACAATACGTTGGAACTAGCCCCTTCGATTGGATTGGCCACCGTAAAAACCTTTTCATCAACATGGCCCTCTATGACTTGATGGGAAAATACCTCGACATCCCAGCCTGGAAACTGCTGGGCCCTCAAGTCAGGAAAAGTATTCCTCTCGCTTTCTGGACCGTCTCTCAAACTCCCAATGCGATGGCAATCGAAGTCCGCCAGGCCGCTAAGGCAGGTTACCGGTGGCTTAAGTACCACGTTGACGAAGTACAAAACGTAATTGACCAAACCCGGGCCATGCAAGCCGTCGCTCCGCCCGAATTTCGGGTCCATTATGATTTCAATGCTAATGCACAACTGGACGCCGTCTTGCCCGTGCTCAAGAAACTGGAGGCATTCCCAGTAGCCGGTCGTTTCGAGGACCCGATCGTTGCCAGTGATCGAGCGGGTTGGGGAAAAATTTGCCAACAAATCAAACGCCCAATCCTCGGTCATCACGTGCCGCTGGACTTCATTGCCGCCGGCCTGCTGGACGGCTATATGGCCAGTCACGCTCCCATCGGTAACACCATTAAGATCGCCGGCCTGGCAGAAGAAACTAAGGTACCAATCATGCTGCAACAATGCGGTGGTACCCTCAACCTGGCTTTCCTCACTCACCAAGCTGCCGTTTTCCCAATGGCTACCATCGATCACGTCAACCTCTGCCGTCTTTGGGAAGAAGACATAACCGATAAACTCATGCCGGTGCGCAATGGCCACGTCGATCTCCCTGCAGGCCCCGGACTGGGGATCACGATTGATGAAGAAAAGCTGGCCGAGATGGCCGAGCGACCAGCACCGACCTACCAACCCTTCCTGGTCCAAATTCGTTACCAGGACGGGCCCACCATCTACTGTCGTCACAATCCGGATCTGCCGGGAGCCACCGACAACCTCCGTTTCCTGGGTCGATTGCTAGGGAAAACAATCCCCGGCCCAAAACCGGCTTACGACAACCCGGTTCTCACCCAGCTGCTCGATGCCGACAACGAAACCAGCTTCCGTCGCCTTTGGGAAGCAACGGCCAACAAGCCCCTGGTCGTGGAGTAAACGACTCGCTCGTCGTCAACTTCTCCGCTACTAGAAAAAACCGGCTAAAACCGCTGAGAAACAGGTAGTTCTCAAAATAGTCGTGATTTCCTGTCACACTTCTCGGCTCCTCTTCGAGTTCCTTAATAGGCGGGAATTGTCCCCGCTCAACCCAGGCTTACAGAATAACCTGCAAGGATCTCAATCATGAAATTAATGCCAACCAAAGCAACTTCCCGCAAGCGAAAAACTTCCAGGGACCTTTTCTGGCGGCCAACGCTGGAAACCCTCGAAACTCGCAACCTGTTTGCCGGTGACCTCCATGGCGCATTTCTTGATGTCTCAGCCACTGCTGACTGGGGCGACACCGTCGAAGTTCGTGGACGCATTGACCAGTGGGGGTGGGGCGAGAGTGGCGAATTTGATGTCCAGTGGTACCTGTCGCAGGACGCCCTGGCCTCTGATGACGATATTCTCTTACCACATGCCGATGGACCTGGAAACACGTTTCGACACCCGTCATTGGGGCGTGACACTGGTTTCTTTGGCCGGGGAACCGAAATGAACATCAACCTGGAACTGCCAGGAGCAGTGCCTGTTGGCTGGTCCGGTAACGATTTCCATCTGCTCATGAGAACCGATGCCGGCGATGAAGTAAACGAATGGTACGAAGGGAACAACTTTGCTGAACGAGGAGAGGGAATTGACCAGGCACCCATTACCATCAATACACCGAGAAGCTACCTGTACTTTTCTGACGCTTCCTATGATGCAACGCCTGACACCGTCTTCCAGGACGGAGCCATTCGCTTCCACTACAATCTCAAGACCCGGGGAAGCATGTTTAATCCCGTCCAACCAATTGTTTATGTCGAAGCCCTTCAGGAAGGCAACGTGGTGGCAGAATTCGGGCCTTATGATG
>CAZXJC010000803.1:0-3496 GCA_964640885.1 uncultured Pirellulaceae bacterium
TTGAGTTGAGGAGCGACTTGGGCCAGCAGGTTCCGGTCAAAGCCGACGATGGAAAATCCATCCAAGGTTTGTTTGCGCCAGAGGCCCAGTGGAAACTGGGAGAACCCCTGAATGTCTGGCTGTCCGGCAAGCCCCAGTGGCAATCGGTCAAGAAACCCTGGCTGTGGCCAGGCACCGAGGTAGCCAGGTGTCGTTCTCAAGACAGACCATGTTTTAAAGAGGCCATCCAGTTTCAGATCTGTCGGGGGGACTGAATCGCGAATTCCCAGGAACATGGTATGTGGTGGAACGTCTGGAAATAGCAATCCGCCTCGCAAAGATGCCTGTACGGAAATGACGTTACCTGCAGGTTCACTAATTTGAAACTTGGTCGGGGGTCCCAGGCTTGATACGAGCCATCCGTACTTGGATTCATCCGCCATGTTAACGCGGGCATCGATCACCACGCGTTCGAGTCCTTTTTTGTCGAGTGCGTACCGTTTCATGCCAATCATTACTGGATCCATCTGTTTCCAGTGCTGGAGGTAATAATTGATGGTCTGTTGGCAGGCGATTTCTTCCTGGGCCGTGATGGCGTTGATGGGGACATCCGGAATGGGAAGAAAAGTTCCTGGGGCACCACGTAACGAATCGGCGGGGCGACCGTTTTGGGTAATTGGCTGACTGTTGTCAGCACGCTGAGCAAAATGAACAGGTAGCAATCCTTGTTGGATTAATTCATCAATCGTCTGGCCAGGAACGGCTTCCGTAGCAGCCGCCAGCTTGGCCAGTTGGACCAGTTCCAGATCGGTTGCTGCCCGTAACCTGCGAGCGGTTTCGACCTGGTAGCGGGGGCTAATCAAACCTTGCAGGAAAAACGAAGAAAAGTAAACGAAAACGGTATCCTGTCGGCTTTCCGGTAAGGTTCGACGAGCATGGCGAAATTCAGCGGTTTGGCCCAGCGATTCTCCCTGCCGGCTAAGGTTCAGAAATTGTTCTGCAATTGCCTGTGACGTCGTCACCAGGTGGTAATCACCATCGACAGCGTAAAAGGATCGTAACCGGTTGTCAGGCGTTGACAATAAGGTAAGTTCTCGCCCCGCGAGAGTGATGGTCCGTAGCGTTGCACCATTTTCTTTTTCGCGTTCCAGGGCAGCCGTCCGTTGTTTTTTGAGGTCGAGTGCCAGCAGGTTATTCCGCGCCTGGAAAAGGATGCCCACGGCAGCTCCTTCCTGAACGAAGGCATCACGTCCGATGATCGCTACGTCACGAATGACCTGGTTACCTAAAATGCCTGCTAGTGCCGACTTTTTTAGAGCCAGTTGTTGCTGGATTTTTTCACTGTCGCCCCGGATCAGCCCACGCAAGGTCACCATTCGGTTGATATCGCCCCCGTACTCGACAATCAATTGATCGAGCCAGAGATAATTGGAGAAGTTGCCGAAACGGACATAAAAGCAGTTTCGAGGCACGTGCTGCGCAATCTCTTCGATGGCCACGTCCCCTGGACGTGTATCCCCGGCGAATGGCGGCCAGCGAATGTCCCCTGGTAAGGGGCGGTTGGCAATCCCAAGATTGCTATTCTCCCCCAGGGATGTTCGCCGCAGGGTCGCCAATCGCAAACCCTCAACTCCCAAGAGCATCTCCAGCGTGTTTTGTACCGGATCGTCTAGTTGTTTTCTGGTGCGACTTAGCAGTGGTGGTGGGATGGCTAGTCGTCGCGAGAGCATGGAAGTCAAATAGGTTTGAGCGACTGGCGGATAGTCTCCCATGGCTTCCTGGTTTCGAACGGCCGCGTGATACTCCCGCCACCAACGCTTAAGAGTGCGTTCGTGGGCGCGGGGACCTTGTGGCTTGGGGTGTACGGTAATCAGTTGAGGCGCAGGTGTACGCAAGGTAACTTGTAAAGGATCCGTACCTTTGAACAGGAACAATACGGAGATCACGTTTGGATTACGGGTTTCAGCAGTTCCCAGAATGCCGCCAACTGCCCTTCGAAAACGGCCTTCAGTGAAGACCGGGTAGCGCGCGCGACCGTTGGCTTCGGTCAAAAAGAATTCAGTCGGATCGAATTTTCCAGCAACGGGTTGGACTGGCAGAGCAAGCGTGATCTGGGCGATACCAAAAGGAATTCCTGGAATTGCTTCCACGGTGGTACGGGCCAACAGTGGCTGAATCCCAACCAAGACCAGTGCCGTCAGTAAAGTCAGTACCCGACGGCCGAAGGGCAAATAGCCTCTCGAAGGGAGCTGGCCAAAGAACCAAATTCTGGGATTCATCCGTGTTACCTTTGCCCCTCAAACAATCCGTTTCTTAGGCAGCTGCTAGCACTAGTAGCCGCCTCAACACCGTCATCTTTGGGCCTTTCACCGGGCAGGTCAAGGCTGTCAGTTGATTTGCCTGGAGCAACCCAAGGGGGCGACTCGATCGAAGCCGAAAATCGTCGGCTTTTTAGTTGTTACGGGCTGTTTGTCGAGCGCAAGTTATTCCTTTTTCGGGGCAGACTTCTTTGTCTCATTGAAGTCTCCGGCAGTGATGATGATCAGCCGTTTTGGGTTGATGTGTTTTTGGAGAGCTTGGCCAACCTTCTTGGCGGTCAGTTCACGGATTGCCGCTTCGTACTTGGCCTGGTCAGCCATGGTGGTTTTTTCATAGGTCGAGGTTGCCAGTAAACCGAGGATACTACCATCGGTGGTTCGTTGTACCGCCAGGCTTTGCAAGTATCCTTTCTTGGCCTGCTCTAGTTCCTCTTCACTGATTCCCTTGGCGACCAGCAAGTCAACCTCTTCCCCAATTGATTTAACGACCTTGGGAGAATTCTGCGGATTGGAGATAGCTCCGATCGTCAACCTGCTCACATCATCAAACCAGTTTCCGGAAAAACCAGCTCCGACACCGTAAGAGAGTCCTTCCTTTTGTCGGACACGATCACCTAGCCGGGAGGAGAGGGAACCGCCACCGAGGATGTAGATACCCAGTTTCAAGGCTGGGTAGTCAGGATCTTGCTGCGACATGGCAAGAACACTCCCAGCGTAATAGACGGCATTGGCTTTATCTGGTATCTGGATGACCTGGGATTTGCCGGGCACCTTATCGAAAGCCTGCGATGGAATACGGGCATAAGCGTACTCAGATTTCCAGGACTTCAGTGATTTCTTCAATAAGGGAAGTGTTTCGTCAGGGTCGAAATCACCCACAATGGTGAGTTCGCCTGCCCCGGTGCCGAGGAAGTCATTGTAGAGACGTTTCGCGTCTGCCAGCTTGGCTGTCTTGTACCGTTCAATAACACCGGCAATGGGAAGAATGTGCCGGACGTCGTTTTCAGGGTACGGGAACAGCTTGCGTTGTAAGGTTTGGCGTGCAACGGTTTGCGGGTCGGTTTGCTTTCCTTCGAGAGCAGCAGATCTTTCTCGTCGAAGTATTTCAAATTGGTCTGCTGGTAAAGCTGGTTCTCGCAGCACTTGTTGCAGGAGATCGATGGCAGCGGGTATTTCTTCTCGTTTTGTTTGCAAGCTAA
>CAZXJC010000804.1:0-4576 GCA_964640885.1 uncultured Pirellulaceae bacterium
AAGCGCGGCTGACACGGTCATGGAGATCCTTATCGATTTCACGGAATAAGAATAGACGTGCATTGCGTTCGTAATCGAACAATACGGGGACAACATCGATGACTAGTTGGATCAATTCCTCTTCGCTACGTCCAAGCGTGATCTGGTTGCTAATTTGGTAAAAATCTCCCATTGCCTGAGACCCTTCGCCGTAGAGCCACCTGACGGCCTGGCTGATTTTTTGCAGGCTGCGAAAGACCTTTTCAATTTGTCGGGTGATTACCAGAGCGGGTAAATGTAACATCACGCTGACTCGCATCCCGGTACCGACGTTTGTGGGACAAGCAGTTAGGTAACCGAGACGCGGGTGAAAGGCAAACGTCATGTTTTCTTCAATCATGTCGTCGATTTCATTGATCCGCTTCCAGGCACTATCAAGGGCCAGTCCGCTATGCATGACCTGGACTCGTAAATGATCTTCTTCGTTGATCATTAAGCTGAACTTTTCCTGGTGATCGATAGCTACCGATCGGGCGCCATCCGATTCGGCATGTTCGCGACTGATCAATTGTCGTTCAACGAGGAACTGTCGATCCACCTTGGCCAGCGTGTTGACATCAAGATAGGCCAGGTTTTTCCACTTCTTGATCGAGAAGATCGTTTCTTTGAGGCTCTTTTCTACTTCAAACTGATCGGTTTCGTTGCATTGGCGAATGAAGGGAAAGTCAGCCAGATTACGAGCCAGACGGATACGGCTGCTGATGACAATATCAGATTCCGGACCCGAACCCCGTAACCACTCTCCACACTGACGTGCCAGATCTTCAAGTTTCACGTTTTAGTTCCAATGTCCCGAGAAACTACCAAGTTACTTCGAACCGTCCTGTTTGTTGATTTTATTAATTTCGTCTCGCAACTGAGAAGCTTGTTCATAATCTTCCTCGTCGATGGCGACTTGCATTTTGCGCCGTAAACGGATCAGCTCGGTACGACCGTCGGTACAACCATCGCCACTCTTGGGCTGCTTACCTGTATGTTCCGTGGCTCCGTGAATGTTGACAATTAGCGGCTCAAGTTCTTCTTCAAAACAGACGTAATCGTGGGGACAGCCGAGTCGACCAACGTGCCGGAATTCGTAAAAAGTAATGCCGCAGATGGGACAGGCCTGCTGGTCAAGACGGGCTAAGTCTTCGGCCGTTTGACCAATTTTAAGCTGTTGGGCCAACGATCCGGCCAAGCTGGCCATGGCCTCCTCCGGTTCTTCGGTCGGGGTCAAATAGAGGCGGGCATGCTCTTCGCACAGATGGAGTTCATCCGGTAATTCGTCACCAGCTAGTTCCGTAATGTGAAAGGTGGCCGGTTTTTCACAACGTTGACACTTCATAGATCTACTCGCTTCTGCCTGCGCCTGGGCTGATTAGATCCAATCGTGATTCCCTAAATACGGAAAAGGAAGGCGATTTGATCGGTGCAACCCCTTGAAATAGCAAGGCTTATCAACTCAGTTAGGATTCTAGCAAGGGGGCTAATACTGTCAAGATGAACTGTCTTGCTCGGCCTTGATGGCCTGCCCGTTGTCCCCCGCGCCGGACGTTGTTAAGCTTGCCACGACCCGTTTATTCTTGATTTATGTACCGTCAGGGTGCCCGAGGAAAGTTCGATGCCGCCTGCTCCCGATCTCAAGACATTCCTTTCCCTGGCTGAGGATCACCAGTTAGTACCGGTTTACCGCTGCTTGCTCAGTGATTCACTGACGCCTGTGTCCGCTTTTCACAAGCTTGACGAAGGTGGCTGTGCGTGCCTGTTTGAAAGTGTTGTTGGCGGAGAAAAAGTGGGCCGCCACAGTTTCCTGGCGGTTGCACCGTTTCGACGCCTGCGAGCGTGGGGACAGCGAGTTGAGATTTTCAATGGTCAGCAATGCGAGGAATTTGAATCGGATAATCCGTTGCAGGAGCTACGTTCCCAGTTGCAGCAATTTCGTGTGGCGCAGCTGCCTGGATTGCCCCCCTTTACGGGCGGCGCGATTGGCTACGCCGGGTATGACGTGGTGCGTTACAGTGAGAATCTTCCGAACGCCCCCGCAGATGATCGTGATCTGCCTGATCTTTCCTTTGATTTTTATGACCAGGTGATTGTTTTTGACCATGTCAACAAGACGATCACGGTGATTGTCATGGCCCGCCTGGATGATGACTCGCAGACACCGACCGAAGCCTATGAAGAGGCGCAACAACGACTGGATCAGCTGGTGGATCGCTTGTCAGCGACCAGCGACGACCTGCCCTGCAGCGATATTTCTGTTTCCGATGAATTGACCATTGCCGCCGAATCGAACTTTTCTCCAGAGCAGTTCCAAGATGCTGTGGAACGATGCGTTGAATACATTCGTGCTGGCGATATCTTCCAGGTCGTGATAAGTCAGCGGTGGGGTTTAACCGTCTCGGCCCAGCCGTTTGAAATCTATCGTTCGTTACGAGTTGTGAATCCCAGCCCGTTCATGTTTTTCTTGCGAACGGATGAAGTGACGCTCGTCGGCAGCTCTCCGGAAATCATGTGCCGTGTCATCGACGACAAGGTGACCGTGCGTCCCCTGGCCGGGACTCGGCCTCGCGGCCGCGATGAAGACCATGACCAGCAGCTGGCCGAGGAACTGCTCGCCGATCCCAAGGAACGTGCTGAACATGTCATGCTCGTCGACCTGGGGCGCAATGATGTGGGGCGGGTGGCCGATTATGGCAGTGTCGAATTGTCAGATGTCATGGTGATTGAACGATATAGCCATGTGATGCACATTACCTCCAACGTGACTGCTGATTTGCGAGAGGGGCAAGATGCCTTCGATGCGCTGGCAGCGTGTTTGCCGGCCGGTACCGTTTCGGGAGCTCCCAAGGTTAGGGCCATGGAGATCATCGATGAACTTGAACCGCATCGGCGCGGGCCTTATGCAGGTGCCGTGGGTTACGTTGACTACGCAGGAAATATGGATACTTGTATTGCCTTGCGAACGCTGGTGATCCAGGGTGACCGCGTGTTTGTACAAGCCGGAGCCGGCATTGTGGCGGACAGTGTTCCAAAGAATGAATACCAGGAGACGCTCAACAAAGCCCGCGGGTTGCTCCACGCCATTGAAATCACCGAACGCCGTTGTGGCTCCTGAAGCAGCTGCTTCATCCCACGGACGTCAAAGGATGGTAAACCTTCAAGCGGATTTGTTTGCCGCGTTCGGTGAGTACATGATCGCTGAAACTTAATTCGATTCCCTCGATCTGTTCAAGCTCGGGACGCTTGTGAGGAGTAACGATAACTAGCTGGCTGGTGCAGTTAAAGAGCTGCCAGACCAGTGGAGCCAGTTGGTCACGTGGACAGAGGTGGAGTGCAAAACTGCTGATGATGCAAGAGTAGTTCCCGGTCAGTTTTCCTTGCAAAATATCTTCAAATGACCAGGTCAAGCAGTTTAGACCGGACTGTTGCTGATACAGGCTTTGCGTGTAGGGATCACAGCCGACAATCTGCTGATAGCCCAGTTGAAGAAGTATCTGGGAAACTTCACCTCGGCCACAGCAAAAATCAAGACAATCACTCAGGTCAAGGCGGCCATGATTGCGTTCGATTAGGGCCTGGATCCAGGGTAGATGCGGATTCTTGTAATGCTCGCCGTGGCGGCGGTAGTACTCGTCGATACCGAGGTCCTGGTACCAGTCGCGTATTGCCCTGGAACTGCTGGGAGTGTTGGCGGATCCAAGTGGGCCAGTTTGCTTGCGGTTTGACATTGGCTGATTATCTCAGGGGAGCGTTTAACAGCATTCATCTGGGCCGCAGCACTCGTCACCGGGCAGGATTGTCAGGGGCTGTGCAGTACTAGAGGCTTTCGTCTCATGAGGTGCACGAACAGATCCTTCTCGACAATTAAAGGGGGTAGCCTCGTTCTCGCTCAGTGGAGTTACGGGTTCGATGGCTGCGATCTGGTCCTGGTAAGGTGGTCGAGTGTAGATATGGAAGTTTTTCTTGCAAACGGCCATCCGTTCACCACGTCGCAAGATATGGCCGTCGTCGTCTTCAACCGTTTTCCACGGACCCTGGTAGATGACTGCCTGGCGATGATCGAGACACGGTCCTTCTTTTCCTTTGTAAGCCCGCACGGTCAGACTGCGAAACTCAATGCCTTCGACGACGGCCCAGGGTTCCGCTTGACGGGCAACAATTTCCATCCCGTAGAAACCTGCCGCTGCGAAGGCTTGCAAGAATTCGTCTTCCACAAATGCACCACTGATGCAACCACTCCATAACTCGGCATTGGCCTGTAAATGATCGGGTACCGGTTCATCACAAACGATGTCACTAATCACTGCTCGGCCGCCCCGTTTGAGGACTCGGAAAATCTCGGCAAACATTTGCCGTCGGTCACTTGTTTCGACAAGGTTCAGTACGCAGTTAGAGATGACTACATCAATAGTGTCATCGCCAATCATCGGGTCTTCCTGCCGTTGCCGCGTTGCCCACCGCTGGACGTCCAGCCAGTCAGTCGTGCTTTTTACGGGATTCTCTTGAAGATGATTTTCCAGGCGATTTAAATCGAGAGCGAGGTCTTGAATGCGTG
>CAZXJC010000805.1:0-3617 GCA_964640885.1 uncultured Pirellulaceae bacterium
AGACCACGTAACCGGGCAGGTTCTCTGATTCACTGCCCAAACCGTAACTAACCCAGGAACCGATACTGGGGAGGCCAAATTTCTGTTGCCCGCAGCACATCACCAGTTGTCCCGGATGATGATTGAAGGCCTCGGTATGCAGCGAGTGAATCATGCAGATGTCGTCGGCGCAGGAAGCAATGTTAGGCAGGCGATCTGAGAACCACATGCCCGACTTGCCATGTTGTGCAAAGGGACGGTTTGAAGCCCTCAACTGAGCCTTCTTGTTGATAAAAGCAAAGCGAACGTTCTTGGTGAGCGAGTCGGGCAGCTGTTTGCCGGCCATCTCTTTGAGCTTGGGCTTGGGATTAAAAAGCTCCAGTTGGCTGGGGGCCCCGGCCAGGTAGATGAAAATACAGGCCTTGGCCTTGGCCGGAAAATGGGTTGGCCGCGGCGCTAGCGGATCGGTCCGCTGTGACGTTTCCTCTGCCAGTGATTGCTGTTGCAGCAGCGACGAGAGGGCTATCCCACCCAGACCACTGGCACTGGTGGTCAGAAACTCTCGGCGAGTACGGGCGAGTTGGGATTGATAAAGGTTCATGGCAATTACTCCCGGGTAATCATTTCATCCAGGTTGAGGATGGTACGTGCAATGGAAATCCAACTGGCCAGTTCTTCCGCTGGCACATTTGCCAGCTTACTGTCGGCCACTAACAGCCCAGCGGACTTGGGGTCCTGGCGATAGATTTCTAACAGCTCTTGTTGTAATTGACCCACGCGGGCCAGTTCGAATTCTGTTGGTTCTCGGCAGACGGTCAGACGGTAAGCCAGGCGGATCCGCTGTTGTGGATTTGCCGAGGGCGTTTGGGCCAACCGCAGGCCGAGAGCCTTCGCCGACTGAACAAAGGTTGGTGCATTGAGTTGTGTAAGTGCTTGTAGGGGGGTGTTGGAACGTTCGCGGCGTGTGCAGGTCACGATGGAATCCGGTTGGTCGAAAGTAAGTAGCATCGGTAGCAGTAAATTACGTTGCAGGTGAATGTACATGCCCCGTCGCAATAGTTGGTCTCCCTTGTCGGCTACCCATTTGTTGACGAATTGAATCTCGGCAGTCCCCGCTGGCAGCGGGGGACGAAAGCTGGGCCCCCCAATGGTTCGGTTTAACAGGCCGGCAGCGGTCAAGTAGCTGTCCCGGACTAATTCACCTTGCAAACGGAACCGGTTCTGGCGGGAAAGGAGCAGGTTTTCCGGATCGACCTCCAGTTGTCGAGCTGTTTCCGTGGATGTTTGTCGGTAGGTATGGGAACTGACAATTAACCGGATCAGTTGTTTGCGGCTCCAACCCCGGGTAACCAGTTCGCTGGCCAGCCAGTCAAGTAATTGTGGGTTTGCTGGCGTTTCGCCCTGTGTCCCAAAGTCCTCCGTAGTTTTGACCAGGCCTTGTCCGAACAGGTGGGCCCAGATGCGATTGGCGGCCACGCGGGCGGTGAGCGGGTTGTTCTTGTCCATGATCCAGCGTGCCAGGTCGAGGCGATCCGCTTGCGGTCCACGGGCCTTGAAAGGATGCAGGAACTTGGGCGTGTGGGTCTTCACTTCGTCGCCCCGTTCTATGAAATTTCCTCGAATGTGAATGTGGGTGGTGCGCGGGGCACCGCGCTTCTGCAGGACGTGAGCTGTGGCAGTCGGTTTCTTGGGAGCCTTTTTTCGTAGGTCGGCCAGCTGTTTTCTGAGCGGAGCCGTCTGAGGATCGATCGACTGGTAGTACTGCAGCAAGCGGGCCTGCTGCTTATCGGTCCGCTGGTCCGCCGCCGTGCGCGTGATTGCCTGCACGTCCTTAGGGACGGTCGACTTGGACTGGATTCCCAGCGGATCGCTGCTGTCGGTGGCGCTAATGCGAAAGCGTCCCAACGATTTTCCCGCTTCCGCGTGCTGCAGCTTGACGGTTAAGGTAAGCTCTCCCGTTTCAGATTGCGGATTGCTGGCGGTCGGCGCAGTTACCAATGGTGTGAAATTAGCCTGCAGATAGTATTGTCGTTTCTGTTTAAAGACTGGGTAGGTCGCCAAGTCAAAAGCCTGGTTCTTTTTTGGGAAAGCTTTTAACGGATAATAAAGAATGTCCGTACTTTGAGCGTTGACCTGGTATGCGGCGCTGCCGTTACCAGAATGGGCCAGTAGGTCTCCACGTTGACCTTGCCAGGGTTGAGGCAGGATCAGTTCGACTTCTCCATTGGAAGCCTTGGCCTTGAAGGGATGCTTGTAAACGACGTAGTAGCTCCCCTTGCCGGTAGGCCGCAACAGGTAGAAGTCCGAGGTAGCTCCCTCGGTTGCCTGGGACCAGAATCGAAGGCGATCGATCGTACCTGCAGCGGGCAGCGGAGAACCGTGGTAGATGTTGAGCATCGCGGTGGCCCCGTCTTGCATACTGGATTGCAGCGGGTTGCCGAGCCAGGCTTGCTTGCTGGACTTGGTAGCAACTCCCAGCACCAGGCTGCCTGGCTTGCCACCTGCTTGTTGCCAGCCAGCCGTTTGGCCGGGGATCAGCACGTTGTTGATTGCGGTATTCCCCACGTTGGTTTCGTCTCGTACGGTATCGAGCAGCAGCTGCTGGGGCGCGGCATCTTTTTTAGGATTGACGGTGGCAGAGATACCGCTGAGCGAAAAACTGCCGTCGATTGCCAGGCCCGGACCCTTGTTGGGCAGCTGGTCTTCAAGCAGCGCTTCGATGCGCAGAGCGGTGACCGTTTTTAAGTTTACGGAGCCTGATAATTCGAGTGTGGATGATCCGTCTTTGAGTTTGATGACTGACAGAGAACCGTCGGGATGATGTTTTAGTTGTGGCAGACTGGTTTTCTCGGCAGCAACGATTTTCAAGGGAGACCAGGGGGTCTGGTCAGTTTTCAGACTGCTTTGCCAGGCTTCAAAACGTTTGCGCAGTTCCGGTTGCTGCTGGTCGAGCATAGCTTGTAACTTAGCCAGGCTGGCGTCGTGGGCTTCTTTTTGCTGCCGGTACTTTGCCATCAGTGTTGGCGCGGCGGCTACGGAGAGATCTTTCTCGTCGGCGTTGTTAAAGAAAGCGTAAAGTCCATAAAACTCGTGGTGGCTAATCGGATCGTACTTGTGTGTATGACATTCTGCACAGCCGACCGTCAGCCCCATCCAGACGGTCAAGGTCGTATTGACGCGATCGACCACTGCCTTGACACGGTACTCTTCCTGGTCCACACCGCCTTCGCGATTAGTGAGCGTATTGCGATGAAAGCCGGTTGCCAGTTGCACCTGTTCGGTCGCGCCGGGGAGCAGGTCACCAGCCAGGTGTTGCTCGGTAAATTGATCAAATGGCAGGTCGCGATTGATGGCATCGATTAACCAGTTTCGCCACCGCCAGGCATGGGGACGGGGCAGGTCTTTCTCATAACCGTCGCTGTCGGCGTAACGGCCCAGGTCCAACCAGTCCATGGCCCAGCGTTCGCCGAAGTGAGGCGATTTGAGCAGGCGGTCGACAGCCTCCTGGTAAGCCTTTTCCGCATCCTTGGCAGTGGCTTGGATGAACTGGTGGATTTGCTCATCGCTAGGAGGAATACCGGTCAAGTCTAAGTGAAGTCTTCGTAGTAGTGTGTAGGGACTGGCAACCGCGGCAGGTC
>CAZXJC010000806.1:0-7898 GCA_964640885.1 uncultured Pirellulaceae bacterium
CAAAATTCGAGTCACCTCTGCCGGCAGTGTATAATGTAAGACGTGGCACATACAACGTTACCGGTTGTGAAGAACCTGCCCCCAAGCCATTACCCGATTCTGATCGGCACCAGAACCCGGCCATAAAGAAGATTGGCTATGACGGCGTGAGTCACGATGGCCAGGAAATTTTTAATTTCCTCGAGCAGGAACAGCGCAAGAACATCGTCCTGATGGGAGTCCACACCAACATGTGCGTGCTGGGGCGACCTTTTGGTATTCGACAACAAAAGTACCTGGGAAAAAACGTTGTTCTCTGCCGCGACCTGACCGACGGGCTTTACGATCCTCGTGACAAGCCGCATGTCAGCCACGCACGGGGTGTCGAACTAATCATTGAACACATTGAAAAACACTGGTGCCCGTCAATCCTGGGTGAGAGCTTAACGCGTGTTGCCGATGGCTCGAGCGGACCCTGATTTACAGGTATCATTAGCGACTAACCCTCTTCCTTGTTCTGCCACTTGCTGGTTTCCTGGAGCCTATTGTCATGACCATTACGCGAATCCTGGCCGGATTTCTGCTGGCCACCTCCTTTCTCTTTTCAGCCGCCCAGGGAGCCGATGCCAAGCGACCTAACATCGTCCTGATCATGGCTGACGATTTAGGCTACAGCGAACTTGGTTCCTATGGACAAAAGCTGATCCAGACACCTCACCTGGACATGCTCGCATCGCAGGGGATGCGGTTTTCCCGAAATTATTCTGGCAATGCAGTCTGCGCCCCCAGTCGCTGCGTCCTCATGACCGGTCGCCACCCGGGCCATGCCTGGATTCGTAACAACGGAGAAGTAAAACCGGAAGGGCAGCGACCGATTCCCGACTCGGAAGTCACGATTGGCGAAGCCCTCCAAGCTGCCGGTTATGCAACCGGTGCCTTTGGGAAATGGGGACTCGGCTCACCTGGCTCCGAAGGCGACCCGGTACACCAGGGATTCGACCGTTTTTTTGGCTACAACTGCCAGCGACATGCCCACAGCTATTACCCGTCCTACTTGTGGAGTAACAAGAAGCGAATCAACCTGAAAAACAACCCGCCCGTACCGGGCCACGCTTCGTTAGCCGCGGGAGCCGACCCGACCAATCCTCGCAGCTACGATATTTTTAAGGGCCAAGACTATGCACCGGACCGGATTAACGAGCAGGCCCTGGACTTCATTCGCAAGAACAAGGACCGTCCCTTCTTCCTTTACTATCCGACCGTCATTCCGCACGTGGCACTCCATGTGCCGGATGAAGAACTGAAACCCTACTTGGCCAAGAACTGGAACGATCCCCCCTTTACTCGCGGTAAAGGATATGGCTACACGCCTCACTTCACACCCCGAGCTGCTTACGCGGCGATGATTACTCGCATGGACAGGTACATCGGCCGCGTGCTGAATTTGCTCAAGGAACTCAAGTTGGAAGAAAACACGATTGTCGTATTCACTTCTGACAACGGCACCACGCACTTAAAACTGGAAGTCGACTACGACTTCTTTGAAAGTGTCAAACCGCTCCGTGGCCTCAAGGGATCACTCTACGAAGGTGGTGTACGTGTACCGCTGATCGTACGCTGGCCCGGCAGAATTAAAGCCAATAGCCAGAGCGATTTTGTTACAGGCTTTGAAGACTGGCTGCCAACCCTGCTCGACTTGATCGGTCGCGGCAATAAGACCCCGGCGGGACTCGACGGCATTAGTATCGCCAACACGCTCCTCTCCAAGGAGCAAGCGCCGCGACCATTCCTCTACCGGGAGTTCTCCGGGTACGGGGGCCAGCAGGCGGTTTGGTACGGACCCTGGAAAGGGGTACGGCAAAACCTGCTGCGGAAGAACAACCCGAACCCCCTGAATATCGAGCTCTACAACCTGGACAAGGATATTTCCGAATCCAAGGACGTAGCGGCCGACCATCCGAAAGTGGTTGCCGAGATACGCAAGCTGATGACCGAGCAGCACACGGCGTCACAATTCTTTCCGATCAAGCCCCTGGACAACCAGTAACTGCTACCGGAGGCAGATTACTTGGAGTCAGCCGCTCGCGCAGCGCTGCGGGTCAGGACCTGTCCGTTCAGGTTACCGAGCAAGCGTTCTTTCTCCACGATCAACTCGCCACCAATCATGACGTAACTGATCCCCTCGCTGTATTGATGCGGTTTGAAAGCATCGGCCCGATCCTGGATCCGCTCTGGATCAAAGACCACCAGGTCCGCATGCGCTCCCTGCCGTACCACGCCGCGCCCCTCCAGTTGCAGGATACTGGCCGGTAACGAGGTGGAGACACGAATCGCTTCCTCCAGAGACATTATTTTACGATCCAATGCAAAGCGACGAATCTTGCGGGGAAAAGCCCCGTAAAAACGGGGATGAACCGGTCCATCGCCCGGCAAGGCAATACCCGCATCGGTCGAGGTTGCCGTCCAGGGCATCGCGGCCAGTGCTTCCACATCTTTCTCTGACATAGAAAATCCTCGCAGCCGTGCCCCACCGGAGCGGGTACGATCCCCTTGCAACTGTAAGCGAATCGCCATCTCTACCAGATTGCACTTATTTGCTGTAGCCAGTTGAGTCAATGTCTTGCCAACATAAGCTGCCTTCACATGGTCCACGACCACGATATGATCGCCGCCACCGCGCCGCATCATCTCGTAATAAATATCACGTCTCAGGTCGGCCGCCACCTTCTTGTCAGCCAGGCCCTGCTCCAACAGTTCCGCTGGTAAGAGATCTTTGTTGGCTGTCGGTTTAGCTGTCTCCAGGCGACTCTTGAGCCACTTCGGAATCAGTACGATGCGGCCATCCGATCCGCTGGTGTTGTAAGGGTACTGATCCCCAAACAGGCTAGCCCCTCGCTCACGGGCCTTCGAAATCATGTCGATCATCAAGCGACTCGAACCCCAAAAATCAACGCCGCGAGCCTTGATATGAGTCGCCACGATCGTGACACCAGTAGCCTCTTCGATCTCGATCAGTTCCTGTAAGTTGTCAATCATCGACGGCTGGGCCGGGTTATCCTGGCTGGGAAAATACCACATCGGCCGACTGCCACTGCTGCGCTCATGTACCACGTAAACACCCTGGTAAGGTGCCAATTGGCCGATCAGCGTTTTCATCTCAGCCGGGGTACTCCACCTGCCCGGCACGTATTCCAGGCCAGCGGTAATGCCGAAAGCTCCATCCTCCATCCCTTCGCGAATCAAGCGACGCATCCGGTCAATCTCGATCTTGTTGGCCGCCCGCCGATAATCGTCCTTCATGGCAGCCCGGCGGATCGTCCCATGACCAATCATCTGGATCACATTCAGTCCCACGCCCAGCTTTTCCATTTCGCGTCGCTGTGCAGCAATCGACGCGGGTCCACGACCATCCTGGTTAATCACGACCGTGGTAATTCCCTGGGTAGCCAAGTTCGGGGCAGCGCGACGCAGCGCGTCTTCAGAAACCAGCCCCCTATCAGCATGACTGTGCAAATCAATGAAGCCGGGCACAATGACCTGACCACTGACATCGATGGTCCGCTGTGCCGTCCTTCCCGTCAGCTTGCCGATGGCCACAATCTGACCATCAGTTATGGCCACATCGGCCTGGAACTGCGCCTTGCCGGTCCCATCTATCACCTGCCCACCACGCAAGAGCAGGTCGAAATCGGCTTTGTTACTCTCTGCTGCGGCTGCCTGCTCCGCACCTGCCGTCGGACGAGCCGCCACGATCAGATTCAGCAGCTTGCCAAAATCAGCCTTCAGGACGCGGGTTTCATCTTGAAATGTATTAACACGGTGGACAACGACCAGGTCCCACTCGGGAATCACTACCAGGTAGTGTCCCCGGTAACCGCGAGCCGAAAAGGTCCCCTTGGGAAGAGTGACCCCCGGAAAGTGAACTCCGTCGACGGCCACCCACCACATATAGCCATAACCTCCCGAGGTGGCTGCATCCGAGTAGGACCGGGTACTTTCCGTGACCCAAGCTGACGGTATCAGTTGTTGCTCCTGCCATTGTCCTCCGCGCAAAGCGAGCAGGCCAACCCGGGCCAAGTCCCTGGCACTTAGCTGGAACGGATAAGCCGGGTGTACTGAATCATCACCGGTCACATACCGCGTGTGACGAGGGCGCACAAAATCCTGCATCTGCAGTGGGCCCGCCAGTTGTCGCTCAAATTCCTCGAACAAGCTCCGCCCAGTGAAGTTCTCAAAGATCGAACAAACCGCGTTAAAGTCCCAGTTGTTGTAGTACCAGAACGTGTTGTGGGGATGAGAACCGCGCTTGGGTCGTTTGGCAGCCATCGCCTTCGTCTCATAAAGCGCAGGATGATAGACTCCAGAACGGGCCTTCAATAAGTCACGAAGCGTGGCTTTTTGTTCTTCTTCCGTTAATGACGGTTCGTTGTCATTGATCCCCAGTTGAGCCAGCGTCTTGTCCAGCGCAATGGTGCCGGCCGCAACATGCGGTCCGTACAGCAAGCTCAGCAAGCTCTTGCGCATGGAATGACAATTCATGGGGAGGGCCGTTGGCCCCCACTCATCGACCACCACTCCCTGATGAACGATCATCAGTGCAGCCGTGTCGAGCGTTCGCGCATACTTGCGGGCCTCCCGTAACTTGGCAATCGACCAGCCAGCCTGTTGGGGAGAATCGAGTTTATCCCATTCGCGTCCCGGAAAACGGTCGGCAGACTGCACTGGCAAGGCCAGCAAACCAAAAGCGAGCGTGGTCATCACGATTCGCGCGAACATGTCGTTATCCCCCAAGTATTCTGCCAAAATCTAATCGTCAGGACTGCATTCATCATGGCTGCTGCATTACCCGACTGCAACACCCTCAACCAAGTTACGGACGTGGTCTGGCATTGATCCAAAATCGCCCCAGTTCTTCTTCTAACTGGTCCCGGCTCTTGATCTCTTGCTCTTTGCGATCTCCCGAGAATCGCTCTGACATCGATTGCCGGGTAATAACGAATGCCTGCAGCTTGGCCTCTTCAATCACCGCTGCAGCCACGCCCAGTTGAAAGCGATCTTGCGGGTAAATCGGGACACCAAGTCCCGCCAGCGACCACTGGTCCATACGCAACTCGACCATCCCTTCACGAAACCGACTCGGGCGCACGTACGGCTGCATATCAGCGGGTAACCGTTCTCCCGGCAGCTGGTAAATCTCGAGCGTCACCCGACTATTTCTGGGTGAATAGAGGCCCCAGGACAACCAGTGATCCAAAAATCCCCACGGCTCCAGCAACGGCAATAGCAACAAGATCGCAAACAGGTAGCTCGACCGAACTGACCGCTGGGAAGCCGGGTTCTCTTCAATCGTTGCCGACGGATCAGCGGCCGGTTGTTGACCAAACAACAACATCACTTGGAAAATAAAGGAGACGTTCCAAATCAACACGCCCGGCCGGTGGTCCAATCCCAGTGGCCCCAAAATCAGTAACAAGCCAGCGTGCATAATAATCAGCAGAACAATTGCCGCCTTACGGAAACGCTTGATCAACAGTCCAACGCCACCGATCAGTTCGACTACTGGAAATAAAACTGACAGCAGTACGGGTAGCAACGCGGGCCAATCTTTGGTTGAAATTCTCAGCAACTGACAGCCGGCGGTAACAAACTGTGGTCCCACGGTATGCAAGAACTGGTAATCAAGCTTTCCCAGCGCCGAGAAGAGATAGATGGAGACCAGCAGCGCTCGCAAAAGGGGGACTGCCCGCGCTGGTGAAAAACAACACATGGCCAGTGCAAAGAGGCCTGCTTCGTAGAACCAGGGCTGCCACCGATGCTGATCCAAACCGGTAGCCAGCAGGGCAGCCAGCAAGAACACTAACAGTACCAATCGCTGGTAGGCGTTGGGGTGACGGATAACCAGGACGGCCAGGGAACTGGTCATCAACAAACCTAACGTGACCCAATGAACAGCTGCCGGCCAGGACGCGAGGCCACCAATCGCAGGTACCTGAGGGAAAACTTCCTGGGAAATCCACAGTCTCCAGGTGGCTGCCAGCAGTGCGCAAACCGACAGGCTCCAGACAATTTGAATCTGTCGCCAGCGACGGTAATGAACCGGACCAAAATCAAACCAGCTAATCATGACCGTTTCTTACCATAGCCAACCGTTTGAACCCAGGTGCTGATTCGTCAATGCACAGGAAATAATCCTGCACTACAGTGATCGCCACTGCTAAGACTCGCAAACAGCTGCCGCGCAGGGTATAAATCATTAGGCCTGCCAGCAAACCTGTCGGAGGATTCATTATGCGATTTCCTTTCTCGCACTTTCCGCAGTGGATCTTGCTTTTTTTAGTGGTCCTCTTTGCTGCCTCCTGGACGCCGGCAGACGATGGCGAGTCATTTGATTTACTGATCAAAAATGCCCGCATCGTTGACGGCACTGGAAACCCCTGGTTTCACGCAGATCTGGCCGTCCGAGGTGACCGGATCGTGGCAATTGGCTCCCAGCTTTCCGGGAAGAGTAAACAGGTCATTGATGCAGAAGGCTTGGTGGTAGCCCCCGGTTTCATCGACATCCATTCCCATTCTGATTACCTGCTGTTGGAAGATGGTCACGCCCAGAGCAAGATTCTTCAGGGCGTCACCACCGAGATCCTGGGAGAAGGATTTTCCGCAGGTCCGGCAAAAGGAGAACGCCCGGGTCGCCAAGTAACGGTCGGCAAAAAAACCTGGAAGTGGACCACCCTGGGAGGATATTTTAAGGCACTGGAGGAATCGGGAATTGCCACCAACGTCGGTTCTTACGTCGGCATTGGAGCAGTCTGGGAATCGGTGATGGGCAAATCATTCGAACGCCCCTCCGAAGAGCAACTGGTGGTAATGGAAACTCTTGTCAAGGAAGCAATGGAGGAGGGAGCCTTGGGATTTTCCAGCCAAGTAATGATGCCTCCCGGGTCCCTGGCAACGACCGACGAAATTGTGCGACTCTGCCGCCAGGTAAAACCTTTTGGCGGCATCTACTCGACCCATATTCGCAACGAGGGGACAGGTGTTTTTGACTCGGTCAACGAGGCGATCACGGTCGGCGAAAAAGCTGGCGTTCCGGTCGACATCATTCACTTGAAAATCGCGGACCAACAGTACTGGGGACGCATGTCCGAAGTGGTCGCCTTGATCCAAAAGGCTCGGGACCGTGGTGTCAACGTACAGGCAAATGTCTACCCCTATACCCGCGGCAATAATAACCTGGTCAGTATTATTCCTCCCTGGGCCCATGAAGGAGGCCGGGGGAAACTGCTGGAACGTCTCAAGAATCCAGTAACCCGCAAGAGAATCAAACACGACATCATTCATGGCGTAGAAGGGTGGTACAACCATTACACGGCGGTTGGCGGCGACTGGAGCCGGATGCTGATCAGTGGCAACAATCGTTTCCGCGGCCTAACCATGGACCGCGTATTTAGCTTGAGACATCCCAATCGCAAGAACCTCGACTTCCTGGAAGACTTCATGGATCTGTTGATTGAAGAAGGAGGGTCTGTCTCAACGGTCTATGCCCACCACACGGAAAAGGACATGAACCTGGCCCTGAAACAACCCTGGTGTTCTGTCGGATCGGACGGTTCGGCCTACGCAATTGAAGGCCCCCTGCGCCGAGGCAATCCTCATCCTCGTAACTTTGGTACATTCCCGCGAGTGCTGGGACGTTACGTTCGCGAACAAAAATTGCTGACCCTGGAAAATGGCGTCCGCAAGATGACATCACTTAATGCTGCCAAGGTCGGACTCCAACAACGGGGAATGTTAAAAGAAGGATATTTCGCCGATATTACGATTTTTGATCCCCAAGAAATCCTCGATCAGGCCACCTTTACCAAGCCTTTTCAATACCCGACTGGCATCAAGACCGTAATTGTTAACGGGAACGTCGTTCT
>CAZXJC010000807.1:0-9278 GCA_964640885.1 uncultured Pirellulaceae bacterium
ATGGGTCCAATACCAGGCCGGCCAGATCATGGATCCCTACAGTCATCTAAAGCCATTGTTCGAAGGAAACCTTGCTGACTTGGATGAGAGGTGGCGACATCTTGAGGATTTGCAGTATGTCAAGGAAGGCACCGCTGCCATGACGGCCTACTACAAGTTGCAGAGAGAGGATCTTCCCGGCGAGTTTCGGCAGCGTATCCGGACTGCTTTGCTGGAATACTGCGAACTCGATACGTTTGCCATGGTGATGTTGTATGAAGGTTGGCGGGCAGCTTGCGACGCGGAAAACGGAGTTGCGGACTGATAGGGCCGATTAATAGAAGCTGTTTGAATTTGGAGAGCCGTTTATGCCTCGCCAGAAGAGAGTCTTTTCGGGAGATGCCCTGACAACCTATCTGTTGGCACATCAGCAACCGCTTCTCGACACCAAAATCCATTACATGTGGAGGAAAATCGAGCTGCACTACTGGTCCCAAGTTAGAAAATTTGGCGACCCTCCGCCGGCTCCAAGAATGGAAGCGGTTTTTTCTTTGCCGACCCTTCGCACATTCCACCTTCGCGGTTTCATGGCGTCACGTGAAATCTGGTTTAGGAGGGGTGACCAGGATGACTATTTGCCACTCAGGTTTCCCAAACGCAGGTTTTCCAGTTTGGAGCGTCCCAAGTACGTGATTTTTCATTCCCAACCGACGGAGTGTATTTACTCGGAGGTGCCCGCCCGCGAAGATATCTACTGGTTCATTAAGTTTCCTCACAGGGTGCTGATGACAGTCGGCAGGAAACGAATCGGTATCTTCCAAAAGGACGAACGGACAGAGGCCTTGGCCGCGCGTTTGCAATCCTGGGAGCAGCAAAACCGCTATCGGATTTTCCGGATTCGAAAACGTCATCCGACCGAGTCGCCTGAACAGCACTTTCGACGCTATGCTTCTGCTGCCCTGCGAGCCATGGGTCTCGAGTGGCCCAGGAAGCGTTCCAAGCGACGAAAACTCTGGCCCCAAGTGCTCGAACAACTTGGCCTGGTTGTCACCGCCGTCGATCGCCGGCCAGAGGCTCAATCTAGCCGGTGAAAGAGTCCGACGAGATTGAGCAGAGTGCCCGGATCGCTTTAATCCGTCAATTCAGCCCATTTTCTTGGGCGGCCTAAACACGCGAACTGTCCTAACTCGTTTTTGCTGCTCCCTTTCCGGCGAGGTTAACGCGTCCTCCGTTCCCAGCTACTGGACTAGTGTCTTTTGTAGTGTGTGGTGCGTTGTCCGTAGGTCTTGTTGCAAGGGGGGAGGGGGCCGAAGTGGCCATTCCAAGGCCAGATTTTAACCTCGCCCGCAGTCAAAATGTCAATTTGCACCGGTTTTTGTTCATCATAAAAAGAAAGAGAACACGTAACACGTTTATTAACTAGAGGTTCTGTGAGGTTAACGCGACCTCCGATTCTAGCTACATACAGATAGATCTTTGACAATTCAAACAGCACCGGGAAAACGATGGGATACGCCGTAAACCCGTCCCTCGAGATTAACTGTCGGGAGACAGTAGTCCAGCAGGCAGGAGTAGGACGTGCAAACTGTAAGCAAAGAGGGTGAGGTTGGCCGAATACCGACGAAGCGGGCGAAACACCCCGCAAGCTAGTGGTGGCTCTAGCAGACAAGCTTAATTGATGCTTTGCCCCGGCTGAACGGGCAAGATCATTAACATTAGAGAAAGGAGAACATGATGACGTTTAGACCGTATTACAACGACTACATCAACGAGGTGATTGAGAATGAAGATCACCAAACGATTGTCGAGCGGGTGTCAGCTTTCACGATGCCAGAGTTAATCGACTTCTGGGAAGACTTGAAGACAGACATCGCGATTGAGCCGCGGATCAAGAGCAGCAAGGAATATGCTCTCGCCAGCAAGTCGGTGCTGCGGCGGCTGCGCGAACTACAGAAGGCGGGTATTGGACCCGATGGTCGCCGGAAAGGTGTCCCCAGTTTCTGGGAAATTGTTGGCGCCTGTTGGGAAGCGGCAACGCTGGCCCATGCCCACACATTCTTCAAGAACAACAAGAATGTTGACCTCAGCAAGCTTAATCGAAGATGAATTCAACTTTTCAGTATCGCGCCCATGTTCACGGTCGAAACCGTGACATCTTAATTGTGTCCATTTTGGTCTTACAAGGAGAAGTATATGAGAATATCTTTTGTCCACTATCCCAAATATACGGAACCCGTTTATGGAATCCACTTGTCAGAAGAATTGCCATTGCCTCCTCGCAGTTTCCTAGCGTCGGATCGTCGCTGGCGGTCATCCTATCTAAGTCGTCAGAGTTGCCTGGAGTATTACGCGGAACGCCTCGCTGAAGAGAACCAGGGGAGATTTGCAGTGGAGCTGGTCTCTCCGCAAAGCACTTATCGAGTATTCCTGGAAGACTTTGTGTTTCTTCCCGGGGTTGTCTACATCCTGAATTGGACCCGCTACGCTTTTTTCCTGGAAGCCGCTCGCTGCTTCGACCCGGTTGAGGTGCTGCGGTTAGTCGGAGAACGCATTCACCACTATTTCTATTCCGAAACCGAACTCGTCCTGGAAAACGACGGTGCTATCAGCCGTGGTCTGTCGGAGAAGAGTGGTACTGAAGAGACGGTGAACACCGACGTTGGGATCCGTTGACCGGCACGGTCGTCCCGATTGGGGACAAGTCAAATGAGACGGTTTGTTTCTAGTTTTGTGTTTTGAACGAAAGAAAAGCGAGGTGTTTAGATGGCAAATATTAATACAGTTAAAGAGCTTGTCAGGCTCACGCGGCTTAGCCGAGTGAGCCTTTTTTTGTGGGGAACCCATGGAATTGGCAAGAGCTCGATTGTGCAAGAGGTAGCCCAGGAACTGGGGATTGGTTTTGTTGATTTTCGCTGTGCCCAGATCGAAGCTTGCGATTTGCGAGGGTTACCGGACAAGGTGGATGGCAGGACTGTCTTTTGTCCCTCGGCCGAGTTGCCGGCAGGTGGCCGGGGAATTCTCTTTCTGGATGAACTTAACAGGGCCACTACCGATGTGCTTAGTGCTGCTTTTCAGCTCGTGCTGGATCGTCGAGTGGGAGAATATCGTCTGCCGGAAGGCTGGTCGATTGTCTGTGCTGGCAATCTTGAGAATGGTGACTATCACGTCGCAGAACTGGATCCCGCCTTTCGTGATCGCTTCTGTCACGCCGTACTCTCTGCTGGAGTGAGTACCTTTGACGAATGGTCGGACTGGATTTCAGAGCGTTATCCGGAAATGGCGTTCGACGTAGTGAACTTCTGTAGCGGCAATTTGAAGCACCTGGAAGTTGTTGAGAACGAATCACTTGGTTTCCAGGTACTCCCTTCTCGCCGTTCCTGGGAAATGGCAATCCGTTGTTTGAGAGTGGCCAGGCGGGAGGGGTTTTCCGAGCGCTGCCAAGTGGAAGTCCTGGCCGGATTGATCGGTCGTGAACTGGCCGTGGCGTTTCAAAAGTACCGATCCCCGGTTAGCCCGCAGGACTTGTTATCGAGCGGAGTTGTCGAACTGGCCGAGCAGATTACCAGGCTCAATCGCAACCAGAAGATGGCCCTGATGTGGGGACTGTTTTCCCACGTTCGCGATCAGTTGCATGACCGGGATCGGGCCAAGGTTGCCTTGGACTTCGCTGAATTGTTGTTCGAACAGGAAAAGGACCTGGCGATTGGATTCTGCGTATCACTACTGTCCGGAGCATGCCAAACGGACGAGCAGTTGACCGACGCCCAGTACGTTGCCCTGCTGACTAACACCAGGCTGACAGGGGCGATGGCACGAGTGAATTCTGAACAGGGTGAAACGGATAGCCTGGTTAATTACCTGGCCGAACGCCCGAAACTCTCTGCGGCGGTGGCCCAGGCCATGTCGCAGGAAGCCGTAGCGAATGCCGAGGAGGTGTGCCTATGAGCAACAATAAATTGGAAAGAGCGCGCTGTTTATTGTTGGCCTATGAACCCTGGTATGGCCACGTAGCGATGAATATGACCTGGATCGAAACCACCATGGTCAAGACGATGGGGGTTCGAGTGGTCCATGGTGGAGAGGTCCAGTGTCTCTATAATTCGCACTTTGTGAAGGAATTGACGGTTCCGGAGATTTGTTTTGTCATTCAGCATGAAGTGGAGCACGTGGTCCGCTGTCACTGCCTTCGCTGGGGTTTGAGTGACCGGCAGATGTTTAACCTCGCTGCTGACATGGTGGTTAACGGGTCGAAGGCTTTGCCACGCATTGGTATTACGACCGATGGTGCCCGGGAGCGTCACATTCCCTGTCGGGACGAGTTGATTTGGTTGCCCCATTGTTGGTCTCCCAACGAGAACACCGAGTATTACTACCGCCGACTGGTGAGAATGCGCGGTGACCTTCCGGATGGATTTGTCCTCGACGATCATTCGCTGTGGGAGCAAAGCGACTTGTCCCAGGAGGAGTTTCGGACCGTGGCGCGATCGCTGATCGTCGATGCGAATAAGAAGACGCGCGGAAACATGCCGGGACACTTGCGGAGCGTTGTCGAACAGCTTGACCAGTCGCAGATTCCCTGGCCAGCGTTGTTGAAGCGTTACTTGAGCCAGTCGTTTGGTCAGCGTCGTACAAGCTACTCGCGGCGCCATCGTCGTCGGGACGAGTTTGGTGTTCCCGGAACAACTCGTCGTCGTCAAGCTCATGTTTCGGTGATCGTTGATGTCAGCGGCTCGGTATCACATAAGGAACTGGGCCGGTTTTTTGGCGAGATGGAGAAGATCTGTGTCTCGGCACGGACAGACGTCTTGTTGTGGGATTGCGAGTGCCGAGGATTCACCACCAACTATCGCCAGGGTGATTGGGAAAAATTCTCCCCCGACGGTGGTGGTGGAACAGATATGGCAGCGCCGGTCGAGTGGCTGATCCAGCGCAAACTGGTTGGCGATTGTGTTGTCATCCTCACCGACGGCGACTGTAACTGGCCGGTAAAACAAGGCTTCGGCTTCATAGCCGTCATCTCCGGTGCTACGGCAGGTCCCGCCTGGGGCCGCACCGTTTACCTCGCGGCCTGAGTTCAGGACCGTCTTCTGACACAGGTGTGCCAACTCTGGCCATCGTGACTAACAAAAGAAAGGAACGTGTATGAGAGATTTACTTCAAACTGCCATCATTGATGAGATTCAGGGTGAATGCGCGTCAAGTCTGTTGGCGGATAACCGACCGTCAACCTGGGATCCGCAACCAGCTTCCCTGGTCTTTTCCTATCCCGAAGGTACCCGCTACGAGCTTGCCGTGCGATTGCACCCGCAAGCTCTCGTCGATTCGGATCTGTGTCGCGATGACGAAGTGCTTGATTCCATGCAGTTCTCCCTGGGTGATCCGGATTGGTTTTCAGCCGTCTCACGATTTACCCATGATTGCATTATTCACGACCGCAGTAAGATTCGTATCTTGGAACGCATGGGCCAGTCATTAGTAGAGCAACTGCATCAAGTTCCTCAGCTGCCCCCGGGATGGACAGTCGTTCACGGGCATCCCAGGGTCGAGAGAAGCCATGTTGTCGTGGAAACGGAAATTCGCCCACCCTTTATGGAGATAGTATGTGGACCAGGTGTTTATCTTCAGCTTGATCTAGTTGCAACGGACAAATTGGAAAAAGAGGCCATCTTAAAGCACCGGAGCCAGGACTTTTGGATCGGTGGAAACCACACTGTCGAGCAATCTGACTGGAACACGCTGGAAGAATTGTTTGCTTTGTTTTCGCATTTACCGGCGAAGATACTGAGCAGCCTCAGCGATCAACTGCCGCCTTGTACGGATTTTCCCTTCGTCAACCTCGCCTGGTCACCCGAGGTGAGGCAGGCCCTGCTGGTCCTGGTTCCACTGCGGCTGGCGCAGGAGGCACAATGTCGCGGAGAGGTTGCCTGGTACCGCGAGTTAATTGACGAGTGCCTGGGAGCTTTGCAGAGGATGCCGGCGGATGACACGACAATTGTCTACCGGCTGTTCTTTCAACTTTTGCTGCTGGAAATGGCAGAGCCCGAGGATCGAGAAAGTCTTAGTCGAGAATATCACCGGCTGGGAAGATGTTTGGCGACGCTTCGTCGCCACGATGCAACACTTCCGTTCAATCCCGTACTTGCCTACGAGAAACAGAAGCGAAGCGATTCATCCTACCTGGGTCGAAAACTGAACGGAAATAACGGCCGCGAAAGGGACGTGTATAGCGGCCTTGGCAGGGAATGGCTGCTCATGGCTGCCCGGCTTGAGCAGCTTATCGGCTTGATGCCTTTCGGTAGTACAAGTCCGTGATCTTCTTGCGACGATCACGTTTTGCATTTGAGCTTAACCCACAACTATCAAAAGGAGGTATTCATTTGAAAGTATATTTGACCGAGTGTCGCCCCGTGTCAGGAAACCAAGCTACCGGATTGTGCACGATTCACTTTTCACGTGAGATCCCCTGGGTCGTTTTTACACGGATGGACTTTAGCTGTGAGTCCAATCCGTTTGTCGATTGCTACGCTGACAAGTTCATGGATTTTGACATGGTGGCCAGCAAAGCTGTCAAGGCGAATGTGGGCCGCAGTGCAATCGAGATAACGGATTCCTTTGAGACGATTCGCGGGTTCCTGGTGAGCCTGACACATCTTGATGGCGTCGAAAACCTAGTTGATCAGTCGCGGTATTCGCTCTCCTTTCATATTGCCCCGGGATTTTCTCCCCGGCAGCTGGCGATCGATGCTGGGCATTGTGTCCAGCGATATTTCTATTCCAGCGAATAAGCCCTCCTGGAACAAGTTGTTGCTGACGATAGCGAGGTGAATATCGACCCGCCGGTAACCGGTCGGCAATCCTGAGTTGTTAAACCCTCTACTAAAAGGAGTACAAAATGATGTGCCACAATTCACTTGATTTGCCAGCGATTTTCAACGTCCTTAGGTTAGCGGCAAACCTAACGCTCTGGTTGCACGTTGCTGTGTCTCTGAGTATCGTAGTTTCCCGCCCTTACATGCGTTAAAATCAATGCCTTGCAAGCAGCTATCTTTTTTCAGGAGAACCATCTTGTCACGTTACTTATTGATTGGCAGTCTTTGTCTCTTCATCGCCACCGGTTGCAATTCGAATGATTCCGGCGATTCGGCGGACAACTCATCGGACCCTCGGCATGGTTCAGCAGAACTGATGGCTGGGATGGGGATCATGGTTGGCGAGGTAACGACCGGTAGCGCCAATATCCAGGTGCGACTGACCATTGCCGATCAATTGGTCGATGGTGACGTCCCCGGCACGGCCGGGGTGGTTGAATTTACGTTGAAAGCTGCTGATGAGTCGGGTGGGGATGCTGCTGTGCAGCAGGTTGCTGCCAAGCAGGAGCGGGATTTTATTGCCCGGGCGTCCTTTGCCGATTTGCAGCCGGGTACCAAGTACATTTGTCAAACGCGGATTGGTTTCGATGCAGAATCACTCTTCGCTGGACCGGAAGCACATTTCAAGACACTTCCTGGTGCCGATTCGGCAACCCCTGTCAAATTTGTTGTCGTGACCGGGATGAACTATGCCAAGTTCCATGGAGATAATCGTATCGACTCCAAGATACATCTGGAACACAACAACACCGCCCTGCCCAAGCCGTACGATGGTCCGGACAAGCACCTGGGGTATCCGGGGCTGGCCTCGATTTTAAAAGTAGCCCCCGACTTCTTTGTGGGGACTGGTGACAACGTCTACTACGATACGCCCAAGGAGCCGCGGGCCCAAACCGTACCTGAACTGCGGCAAAAATGGCACGAGCAGTTTGTCCAGCCGCGCTACCGGGACTTGTTTGCTCATGTACCGACTTACTGGGAAATCGACGACCATGATTATCGCATCGATGATGGAGATAACACCGGTGACCACGATCCGTCTCCGGAAGTGGCTCGGGCGATGATGCTGGAACAGCTGCCGGTGGCGGCGGCTGATGATGCGGACGCCAAAACCTACCGAACGCATCGAGTCAGTCGTGATCTGCAGATCTGGTTCGTGGAAAACCGTATGTACCGCAGTCCTAATGCCATGGAAGATGGACCCGAAAAATCGATCTGGGGAGTTGATCAAAAAGCTTGGCTCAAGGAGACACTGTTGGCCAGTGATGCAACCTTCAAGATACTCATTTCACCCAACCCGATGATCGGTCCGGATGATGCTCGCAAGTCCGACAATCACACTAATCTTGGCGGGTTTCAACATGAGGGAAACGAGTTCTTTGCCTGGTTGAATGAGACGGGGCTCGTTAAAAAGAACTTCTATCTCGTTTGCGGTGATCGTCACTGGCAGTATCACTCGATCCATCCCAGCGGTGTTGAAGAGTTTTCTTGCGGAGCCCTGGTCGATGCCAATTCACGACTCGGTCGTAAACCGGGAGACCCTGAGTCAACCGACCCCGATGGCCTGATTAAGCAGGTCTATGCTCAGAAAGTTCGCTCTGCCGGTTTTCTGCTGGTTAAATCTGATCCGGCCAGTGAAGACGCTCCTGCGAAACTGACATTCGTCTTCCATGATGAAAACGGCAAGGTGCTCCACGAACACACCAAGATCGGTGGTGGCGAAGAGTGACGAGGATGGGGGTAGGATTCTATCGCGTTGCTCGCTGGCTCGTTAGAATTGAGGTTCATTCGAACTTCATATCCTCTGGCAAACGAGTAAACGCATGTCCTCCCCAGCCGCTAAGATTGTTTATACCAAGACCGACGAAGCCCCTGCCCTGGCAACCCGTTCTCTGTTGCCGATCATCCGGGCTTTTACCTGTTCTGCAGGTATCGAGTTCGAACTCAAAGATATTTCCCTGACCGGACGGATCATTGCGAATTTTCCCGAAGGTCTTCGCGAGGATCAGCGGCAAGCCGATGCCCTCACGGAACTGGGAGAACTGGCCAAGACCCCGGCAGCAAATATTATCAAGCTGCCCAACATTAGTGCTTCCATTCCTCAGCTGACAGCGGCGATCCAGGAACTGCAAGAAGATGGTTACGATATTCCGGACTTTCCAGAGGAACCGGAAACCGACGCCGAGAAAGAAGTACGCGCTCGCTTTGCAAAAGTTCTGGGCAGTGCCGTTAACCCGGTGTTGCGTGAAGGAAACTCCGATCGTCGCGTGGCGGCTCCGGTCAAGGAGTACGCTCGGAATAACCCGCATTCCATGGGCGAGTGGAGCGCAAATTCCAAGTCGCACGTGGCTCACATGTCCGCAGGAGATTTTTGCGGTAGTGAACAATCACACGTGATGGCAGAGGCCGATAGCGTCAAGATTGAACTGG
>CAZXJC010000808.1:0-3166 GCA_964640885.1 uncultured Pirellulaceae bacterium
CGAAATTTACCGGTTTAACTGCTTGCAATCGCCTTTGGACGGCATCACAATGGGGCATCCCGAAAGTCCCACCTTCCTGTTTGCAGATTTCCTACCGACACAGGAACGTGCGACCGACAATGGAGTGTTTGATAGCGAGGCCATGAGCCATTTCCCGAGATCAGTTTTTTGATGGAAAGATAAAAAGACATGTCGGAACAAGAACAAGCTTCAGCCGCTGAAAGTGGACGTTTGGAACAGGGCGATGATATTCAAATCGTCAAAGAATTGAATGATGCCTACAAGGAAATGACAGAGCAGCTAGGTCATGTCATTGTCGGGCAGACGCATGTCATCGAGCAGGTGCTGATTTCGATGTTTTGTCGTGGTCATGTGCTGCTGGTCGGTGTGCCGGGGCTGGCTAAGACATTGCTGGTCAGCACGATCGCCCAGTCACTTCGTTTGGGTTTCAGTCGTATCCAGTTCACGCCGGCCCTGATGCCCTCGGATATCACGGGTACCGATGTCCTGGAAGAAGATCGCACGACGGGTAAACGAGTTTTCCGTTTTGTGAAGGGACCACTGTTTACCAACATGGTGCTGGCTGATGAAATCAACCGTACGCCTCCTAAGACGCAGGCTGCCTTGCTGGAAGCGATGCAGGAACATCGCGTCACGGTGGGAGAAGAGACTTATGAACTGGAAGAACCATTCTTCGTGATGGCAACACAAAACCCGATCGAACAGGAAGGGACGTATCCGTTGCCGGAAGCCCAGTTGGATCGTTTCATGTTTAACGTGATTGTTGATTATCCAACCGTGGACGAAGAGTCTCAAATTATCAAACAGGTTACCGGCACCTATGCCGGCGAGGTTTCTCCAGTGTTGAGCGGCGAAGACATTCAGCGATTACAAGGGATTGTCCGGCGTGTGCCGGTTGCCGATCACGTGATCGATTATGCACGAGACCTGGCGCGTAACTCTCGTCCGAATCAGCCGGATGTTCCGGACTTTGTTCGCGAGATGGTTGCCTGGGGTGCTGGTCCGCGGGCCGGTATTTACTTGATCCTGGCAGCTAAGGCGCGAGCTATTTTGCATGGTCGCTATCATGCGACGACTGATGATGTGGCCCAGGTTGCACTGCCTGTTTTGCGGCATCGCGTTTTGACGACCTTTAACGCTGAGTCGGCCGGAGTGACCAGTGATGATGTGGTCAGAATGCTGGTCGAGCACGTGGAAGCAGCTGAGCCAGTCGAAGTTTAGTTACGAGTTGAAGCAATGGATGCGGCAAACTCAGTAACATACTAGCCACTCCATTGCTTCGGTTTTAAGCGAGGGAATTGCGGCCATGAATGAGCAGGTGGTAGACCACAGCTATTTAAGGTTGTTGCGCAGCGAGTCACTGGGCCGTATTTCCCGGTTGGAATTGATCGCGCGCGGTGTGGTAGAAGGTTTCGTGACCGGCCGCCATCAAAGTCCCTACAAGGGGACCAGCATCGAATTTGCGGAGCATCGACAGTACGTGCCAGGTGACGATCTGCGGAACCTGGACTGGCGAGTCTTTGCCAAGAGTGATCGTTACTACATTAAGCAGTACAAGGAAGAGACGAATCTGCGGGCTACGATTTTGCTCGATGCCTCGGGTTCGATGGCCTACCGTGGTGATCGGGCAGCGGCCATTGATGGGGAGCCGGTTTCCAAGTTTGATTATGCCCGCTACCTGGCTGCTTCACTGATCTACTTGCTGGTTAACCAGCAGGATGCTGTCGGCCTGGTGACGTTTGATACCGAGGTTAAACAGTATATTCCGGCTCGCTCTAATGCGCGACATATTCGTGTGTTGTTGCAAGAAATGGACAAGATGGAGCCGGCGGATGATACGGGCCTGGGCCCCATTTTTCACGACATCGCGGAACGGGTACATCGCCGCGGCCTGGTGATTGTAATCAGCGACTTGTTTGATGATGTGGAAGAGCTGACTAAGGCGTTGCATCATTTTCGCTATCGCAAACATGAAGTGATCTTGTTGCACGTGATGGCAGATGAAGAGCTGACGTTTCCTTTTGATCGCTGGAGTGATTTTCGTGACCTGGAGGTTCCCGGTGTCCATGAAGAACTGGATCCATTGACCTTGCGAGCCGAGTACTTGTCGCGAGTCCAGGAATTCATCAATCGGATCGAGTCAGAATGTGGCCAGATGGAAGTCGATTATGTTCCCATGAATACCCACGTTCCCTTTGATGTGGCCCTGGCAGGATTCCTGGCAACCCGGCAGCAACGAAGTGGTAAATAGGGAGAAGAAAACAAGGCACAGCAGATAATCAACAAAGAGTCTGGCTGCCTTCAGATAACAACATGACTTTTATTAACCTTCCCATTCTGTTTGGCCTGGGTGCAATTAGCATTCCTGTCATCATTCACTTGTTCAATCGTCGCAAGGCGAAAGTGATTGAATGGGGTGCCATGAAGTTCCTGCTGGGATCGCTGATTAGTCGCAAACGACGGGTGCTGGTGGAAGAAATTATCCTGATGGCCCTGCGTTGCCTGCTAGTGGCAGCCCTGGTGCTGGCCGTGTCCCGTCCCTTTTCGCCGGTCCAGCCTGGAATTTCCTGGCTTGTTTTGTTGCCGCTTGTTTTGGGTGCGACGATCTTGCTGGCCACCACGGCTATCATGGCACGTGATCGTCGCTGGCAATGGGCCCTGTATGCCTCGGTTGCCTTGCTGGTGATCAGCCTGGTGACCGTGAGTCAATGGGAAGAAGTCGCCCAGTCAGAAAACTGGAAATCGGTTGGCAAGCAGGATGTGGCCATTGTGATTGACGGTTCAAGCTCGATGCGACTGACGGTCGAAGGTAAATCGAATTTTCAACGGGCTGTCGAGGAAGCTCAGGAAGTGATTCGAAACTTGGGCCCTGATGATGGGGTGACCGTTGTCGTGGCCGGTGGACGGACTGACGTCAAAACGCCGTTGCCTCTAAACGTCCGATGTGATCTATATGAAGTGTTTTAACAGTTGCAGCTACACGGTGGTCCGATGTCAGTTCTGTAAGCCTTTGAAGAGGCTGGTGCCAGCTTGGCACGTGGTGATAATGCTGCCAAGAAAGTTGTCCTGATTACCGATGGTCAGAACGTTGGCTGGGATACGGCTAAGCCAGAACGCTGGCAGTACGTGGCCAAGAGACTGGGTG
>CAZXJC010000809.1:0-3796 GCA_964640885.1 uncultured Pirellulaceae bacterium
CCACAAACACTTGCTAAGGACAAACTGGCGATGGAAAAAGCACTGAAATACGAACAGCAGATGAAGTGGGTAATGATCGCGGTGATCGTCATTAGTGCAGTCCTGGTGTTGCTGGACTTATTCAACCTTACGGCTGGCGGCGCCCAAATCGGCGGGCCAGTGGTCTGTTTTACAGTCTCAATGTACAGCTTCGGCAGGCGCGCCATCAAGGAACTCAAAAGTGAAATCACCCGTCTCCAGGTAGCAAGCGGCAGCGAAGAATAGTCTCGGCTGTTAGCCGAACTTATACCTGGCTGAAAAACAACAGGAAATCTTCGAGAGGGATGGCCTGGTCTTTCCGATCATACTTAGCCTCTGGATCTGGCTGGATGAATTCCAGATTATTCGACGGACTAAGCCGGCTCAAGAATAAGAGTCCCGATCGATCTGAAGTTGACTTGTCCGTGAAAATTCCCTAGTGTCCCTGCCGCATTTGGTTGCACGTCAAATCAACCCGAGCAGGAAGACTACCCAAATGAAGCGGTACGAAAAAAAACGACTGGAACAAGATCAACAGATTGATAAACTTCTCAAAACTCCGGGTGGCCGAGCCTATTACTGGGACCAACTCGAGAGCCAGTGTCAGTCAAGTTCCATGATTAGCCTGCTCGAATCAACACTTCAGCTTCCGGGCGACGTGATCGAATGTGGCGTCTACCGGGGCCGTTCCGTTACCCGTATCGGACGCATCCTGGTCGAGCAGGCCCCTGACAAGAAGTTTTACGCTTGCGACAGTTTCGAAGGCTTTCCTGGCGAGATGGTGGGACGCATCGATGTCGGCCTGTTTCGCTTCTTATCGCGAATACGAAAGAAGTTTCGCACGTGTTCCGATACTCCGGGACGCCTGGAGAATTTCTTCGAGATCTACAATATCCAGGGAGAAACCGTTAAGGGTTTCTTTCACGAGACCTTGCCCCGTTTCCAGCAGTCAGACTTCTGCTTTATCCACCTCGACTGTGACATCTACCAGTCTTACCAGCAGTGCCTGGACATGCTTTACGATCGGCTGACCCCCGGCGGAGTGATTGTCTTTGATGACTACGACTCGCCCAAATGGCCCGGAGCGACCAAGGCGGTCGACGAGTTCTTTTCCACGCGGCCCGAAAACGTTCAGTGCTGCGAAGATCGTAGCACCAGCTGCTGGTATCTGCGAAAAGAAGTCGCTGCCTCTCAATCGGCAGCCTGAGTTGGCTGGTTCGGCACTTCCCGGCCATCAGCAACTGAAACTTTCTTAGTGAAACCAATCAAGTGGTTGGGCTGACCATTTTCCTTGGGTAAGATACGTTCGGATCGATTGAACACCCAGGGGAACTGCAGATCATGGAACACATTTTTATTGTCGAGAACGTAGCCGAGCTAAAAACCGTCATGCCCGGTTCTGCCCAGTACGTGCAACTGGCCGCACATACGAAACCGGGAGATGGCGGAGACGGCTTGTTTCGGTGGACACCGGGAAAGGCAACCGCTAACAACGGTACGATCGTCAGCAGCACCGTCTCCAGCGGTGGCCACTGGCGGCGGATCTACTCCGGGCCAGTCAACGTCCGCTGGTTCGGAGCACACGGGGATGGAGCGGAAGTCTCCACGGAAATCCACCACGCTATCAATACGGTTGCCGGTGGCGGTACGGTACTAATCCCGGCCGGTTCCTACCGTCTCAAGAACAATCTTCAGCTACCCCAGGGCATCGCACTGATCGGCGATGGACTCCTCTCCATCCTCCACTACGATGGACCTGCCGGCACCGGCTGCTTGCAATCTAAAGAACCGAACAAAAGCCTGGCTTTCCATCTTGCCCGCCTCAATATCGAAGTTCACAACGAAGGAGCTTTTGGCATTGATTTGCGTGGCATGAGCTACAGTCGGTTTGACGACCTGCACATCCACCTGCGAGCCGAAAAGACATCCGGTTTTTATGGACCCGGCAACACCATGTCTCCTTACTACAACCTGTTCACTGCCTGTCATATCGCGGGCACAGCGAACCTGCTAACCAATGGTTGCATCGGTTTCAATTTCGGCAGCGACGAAGCCACTCACTTTCAATCGGCAAACTCTAATTCAGTCATCGGTGGTCGCATTAGCACCTGTCAGATTGCCGTCCGTTGCCTCGGCACAGGCAACATGTTTTATGGCCAAGTCCTGGAAAGTGGCAAAAATGGCTATGTCTTCGATGTCCCCTCGGGACGACTCAAGGAAGCGCAACTCGGTACCAGCAACGACATCATTGGCTGTTACAGCGAACACGTGGCCCAAGTCATCGTCCAAAAACACCCGAGCTGTTACATCAATGCCCTGCTCACGATGGTCACCGGCTACCAGCAAGTCTTCGAGGCCGTCGACACAAAGAATTGTGTCGTGATCACCTCGCACGACGGCAGCCTGCCACAATCTCGCAGCGTGGTCGATCGTCGCATCGATTTCAAACAGTTGAAACCACCAGAAATGCCCTAAACCTTCGCCGTCAGCCCTGAGTTTCGAAAACTAAAGCCAACCTCCCCAAGAGATGGTAGAATCAAGAACGCCTCGAAAACTCGATAGCAAACCAACAGCAAAGATCGCTCTCATGAATCGGCTCTCCATCACAACTTCTCTGATCGGCTTGCTCCTCTGGGCAACGATCGTGCCTGCCCAGGAAAAAATCTCCTTTGAAAAAGAGATCGTCCCACTGCTCGCGAAACGCTGTCTCGAGTGTCACAATGCCCGCGACGTCAAGGGAGGCCTGGCCCTGTCCAGTCGCAAGACGGCTTTCCAGGGAGGAGACTCAGGCCACGTTATCACTGCCGGCAAAGTTGCCGATAGCCCGCTGGTCGAACGCCTGGTAACAGGTGAAATGCCACCGCAGTCTCGTGGCCAGTCCCAAAAACTGCCCGCCCACGAAATTGCACTGCTGACACGCTGGATTACCGAAGGTGCCCAGTGGCCAGCAGGCCGCAAGATTGACATCTACGAAAAAACAACCGATGTGCGCGGTGGTCTTGACTGGTGGTCATTGCAACCAGTGCAACGCCCGCCGGTTCCCCAAGTGCAACAGGCTAACCGGGTAAGTAACCCAATCGACGCTTTCATCTTGGCGCGACTGGAAAAACAAAACCTTACGCCAGCACCACTGGCAGACAAGCGGACCCTCATTCGCCGCGCTTACTTTGACCTACTGGGCCTGCCCCCCACCGCCGAACAAGTCACTGCTTTTGTCAACAACAAGCAACCCGACGCCTACGAACAGTTACTGGACCAGTTGCTCGAATCCAAGCATTATGGCGAACGCTGGGCCCGCTACTGGCTCGACCTGGTTCGCTTTGCCGAAACCTGCGGTTACGAACGGGACCAACTAAAACCGAACATCTGGCGTTACCGAGACTGGGTGATCAACGCCTTCAATAGCGACATGCCCTACAACCGTTTCGTCACCGACCAGTTGGCTGGCGACGAAGTTCCCTATCGCAATGAACAGTCGGTCATTGCCACCGGTATGATTCGAGCCGGCACTTGGAACGACGAACCCAACGACGCAGCCGACTATCTCTATACGCGCCTGGAGGACATGGTCCACACGACGACTTCGGCTTTTATCGGCCTGACTGTGAAATGCGCACGCTGTCATGATCATAAGTTCGATCCGATCCGGCAGACCGACTATTACCGGACGGCCAGCATTTTTTGGTCCGGCTACATCGAGCAAGGCAACTTGGGCGGACCAAGCAAGGAACAGCTGGGGATGGACGTCTTTGGCTGGACCGACAAAGGCCGTACCGCT
>CAZXJC010000810.1:0-10462 GCA_964640885.1 uncultured Pirellulaceae bacterium
CGACCCGTACCCTGCGCCCCCGGGGTGCGGCCGAATTCGGTGCCGAAGACGACCAGCGTGCTGTCCAACAAACCACGTTGTTTTAGGTCCTTCAAAAGACCGGCGATTGGCTTGTCCACTTTCGGTGTTTCGATGTCGTAACGTTTTTTGATGTCGCTATGCGCATCCCAAGTGCCAGCGCTGCCGGTGCCATGATACAGTTGCACGAAGCGAACACCTTTTTCCACCATGCGACGGGCGACCAGGCATTGTGTACCAAATTCGCGAGAATGCTCTTGATCGAGTCCGTACAGCTTTTGTGTCTGAACGGTTTCCTGGTTGAGTTGCATGAGTTCGGGGACCGCGGTCTGCATGCTGGCAGCCAGTTCGTACGATCGAATGCGTGCTCGCAAGTCCGGGTCGTCGGGATATTCGACGCCGGCCACCCGGTTCAATTGGCCGATGAGATTGAGTTCTGCGGCCTGTTGTTCAGCGGTGGTGCCGGTTCCGTGCGGCTTCACGAATTGCAGTGGATTTTTTGGATCGGTAGATATCTTGACTCCCGCGTGCTGGGGCCCCAGGTAAGCTGCCCCGTGACCAAATTCACCCCCACAACAGCCACCGATCGACTTGCCCATCGCGATGAACTTCGGCAACTGTTGGTTCAGCGAGCCGAGGCCGTACGAAGCCCATGCTCCGATCGTTGGCTGGGCACCTTCGCGGACGTGCATCCCCGTATGCCACGTCAATTGCATTCCATGATTTGGATGAACGGTCCAGAGAGAGCGAACGACAGCCAGGTCGTCGGCACATTCCCCGATATGAGAAAACCAGTCGCCCACTTCCAGCCCGCATTCGCCGTACTTTCGATATCCAGTATTTAGCCCCATCAGTTCCTTATGTGGCGGAATGCTCATCCCGGAACCCATCAGGTTTTTTTCTACTCTTTCCTTGTTGAGAAAATCCTTGAACGGCGTTTCGTCGAACGTCTTACCGGCGTACTTGTTCAGCGCAGGCTTGATGTCAAAGCTCTCCATGTGGCTGACTCCGCCTGCCAGGAATATCCAGATCACGGAATTGGCCTTGGGTGGTAATGGCGTTTTGCCGTTTAGCGGAACCTTTTCCGGTGTTGCCGCGTAGCCGTCGTCCTGCAATAAGGTGCCGAGGGCCAGTCCGGTAAATCCCATTCCCGTGTCGGCGAGAAACGCACGACGAGTGTGAAGGCTGGAGTATGGGAGACTGGCCTGCTGAGGTTTGTTCATTTTAGTACCGACTTCCTGCGCTGCTTATTGCTGGGGATTATCATGGAGACGGTTTGTTCTTCATGTTTTCGTTTGTTAACGAATCGTGACAAAGTCATGGTGATTGAACAGGGAGTGTACGAGGTTTTCTCGGGCGTGTAAGCGTGGGTCCGATGACGGCCGATCGGTCGTCACGGTCTCCTTCTCTCCGCTGCTCTTGTTCTGTCGATACACTTTTTCTCTGGTTGCAAGGAACTTACGGCAAATTGCCATTTCTTGTTCGGTAATCGGCCGAGAGAGGACTTGTGCAAACGCTGCCGCGATGAAAGCATCCGTATCGTCAAATTGTTGCGACATGCGACGAGCAAGGATGCGCGCCTGTACCATGGTAAGTTGGCTGTTAAACAAAGCGAGTGCCTGATGCGGGACAATACTGACATGACGGTGGTAGCATTCGGTTGGGTCGGCTCCGTCGAACAGCTTTAAGAAGGCCATTTGTTTTTCGGGGGACAGGTGAAAGTACAGGCTGCGGCGACGGACGGACATGCCGTCGGAGCAGGGCAGGCCAGGTCCCCCACGGGTTTTGTCGAGTGTTCCGGCGACGGCCAGTACGCTGTCTCGGACGGTTTCCGCATCGACTCGACGTGGAGACATTCGCCAGAACCAATGGTTGTCGGGATCAGCAACGAGGTTGTTTGCAGCGGGCGTTGACGCGCTGCGATACGCGCGGGAGGTGACAATCAGGCGGTGCAAGTGTTTCATGGACCAGGGGTCAGCAGTCGGTTTCGCTTTGACCCAGTGGATGTCAGTCTGCTTGGCTTTCTGCACCAGCGAAGGATGCATCAATTCGTAGGCTAACCAATCGAGCAATTCGGGATGGCTGGGAGGCGAGCCGCTCAAGCCGAAATCAGAAACCGTTTCAACCAAGGCTCGGCCGAAGTGACGCAGCCAGATGTGATTAGCCGCCACACGGGCAGTTAACGGGTTTCGTGTATCGGCCATCCAGTGGGCAAGTGCCAGTCGCCGACCGGACGATGATCCATAGCTGCCCGACAGGTGCTGGTATTTCGGCAGCGGCGGATCTTTTAATGCTTTCTCGGCTGCCGCCACCTGTTCGTTTGCCGAAGCGACCGTCTTCTGAGCAGATTCGACAGCCTTGGTCAGTTTTTCGATTTGTTCCTGGTTGTCCTTGTGGGCAGCGGCTACTTGGGTGGTGGCACCGTTCAAGTTGTGCTCGGCCTTGAATCGGGAGTGCCTGGCATTGGCCAGCTTTAGTTGACGCTGAGCCGCCTGTGCCGCGACGGCGAGTTCATCGAGTCGTGTCTGATGCGTCTTGGCAGCGGCTTCGTTTTCTTTAGGTGGTGCGTTAAGTAATCTCCATGAATCCGCAGCCCAGGTCGCCTGGTACGAAGCGAGTTGTGATTTGTCGATTTCCAACTGGAGTTGTGACTGCTCGGTCAGCGCGTCAGCCAACGACATGTGCACGGGATGCGACTTATCCAATTGAGCCAACGGTGCAAACAGGGGGATTGTCTCAGCGGGGACCATCGGCGCATCATCTGGCAGTGGATCGATCCGCAGGTGGTGGAATTCGGCGGATGCACCAATTGTCAGCAATCGCAAGGCTCCGGGATCTGAAGTCACCTGGTAGGCCTGTTGTAGCAGATCGTTGACATAGACGTTGACTAATCCGTTGCGTACATCGATCCGCAGGACGAGTTCTTCGTCCGTTGTGATGGGCAGCTCGCGAGCGTACTTGGCGTGGAAATGGCGCTCGTCACCGTATTCGAAGAAAAACCGTAGTCCGCGGTTTTGTTCGTTTGTCGAAAGCATGACCGCTTCGCCACGTCCGCCGTCTTCCGATCGGTTAAACATCACGCCCACCAGGGGTGCGGTACCACCGGTAATTCGCAGTCGCAGGCGGAGCGTGAAATTTTCTGGGGTGGGTTGGACAGCTTCCAGGTAGCAGTCCCGGGGTTCCTTAACCAGTGCTTGCGAGAGATGATCCTGGGCGAGATCCCACTGTCCACGTCCCAACCTCCTAACGCTTTCACGTATTTCCTGGAACGGTTCGATAACAAACGTATCCGCTGTTGAGGAGGAGTTATCAGCGCTGTTCTTGGTGAGTCGGCGTTTGGTATCCGCCAAGTACTTATCAGCGGACACGATGGCCTCTTCGGATTGGCGAATGTTGTACTTCATTCGCGCGATGGTTTGCTTATGGACCGGTTCACGAAGATGCGGAATGCGCGCCACTGGCGGCAGTTGGACGACTTGAGGTTCGGTCCAATTGAAAAAAAGTTGCGGTAGACCGGGAGTGATCTTTCTCTTTTTATCCGGGGTGCGGTCATTGCCGCGAATGAAAAATTGTGTGGGAGCCTTTCCGCGGTCAAAGATACGGGCGACGCCTGCCAGGTCTTCGCCCGCCGGTCCGCCGCCCCCGCTGTCGATGCCCACCTGTACCGATTCGAAAATATTGCGATAGCGATAGTACTCTTCGTGCCAGATTGGATCATACGGGTGGTCATGACACTGTACGCAGGAAATCGTTAACCCAAGAAACGCCTTGGCTGTGTGCTCGACCGTGTCACGAATCCACTGTTCGCGGCTGTCAGTATTGCGGTTGCGGACCAGGAATCCGGTGGCTCGCAAGTTGCCGGGATCAAACGGCACGATCTCGTCGCCGGCTAGCATCTCCATCAACATCCGCTCGTAGCCCTTGTCGGCATTGAGTGATTCGACGGTCCAGTCTCGCCAATGCCAGATGTTCTTCTGGCTGAAACGGACCTCGCTTTGAAACCCGTACCAATCGCTGTAACGCCAGATGTCTAGCCAGTGCCGGCCCCAGCGTTCGCCGTAATGAGGGCTGGCCAGGAGACTGTCGACTGTTTTTTCGTATGCGTCTGGCGATTTGTCTGCCAGGAACATCTGCAATTGGTCACGCGACGGCGGCAGGCCGATCAGGTCCAGATAAACCCGTCTCAGCAACACGTGCCGAGGCGCGACTGGCCGCGGAACGACCTTCGCTTGCTGCTGCTTTTGCCAAACGAACGCATCGATCGGATTTCGCGACCACTCGGCGTTACTAACCACCGGTGGCGACGGACGTTTGATCGCTTGAAAGGACCAGTGGGCTCGGGGATCCTCCGCTTTCTCGTCGCTGGGAGAAACCGCACCCGTTGTGATCCAAGCCTTCAGCGTCTCGATGTCCTTGGCCGAAAGTGGTTCACCTGCTGGTGGCATACGTGTGTCACCGGTGGTCACGATCCGCTGCAGCAAGTTGCTGGCAAGAGCGTTCCCAGGTACCAGAGCCGGTCCGTTGTCACCGCCCTTGATCGCCAGTCTTTTCGTATCAAGGCGCAAGCCGGATTCTGTCTTCAATGGTCCATGACAGCGGAAACAGTGTGTCTTTAAGATTGGTTTGACGTCGCGCAAGTAATCGATCTTATCCGCTGCCCAAACCGGAACCGTTGTCGCAGAGATCAGGAAAGCTAACCACAGGGTTGCGAGAGACCGCATCGTTGGTCCTTTCCTTAGCAGTGCCGCGATTGGACGCCTCTTGCTACCGGCTTCCAGCCTGGAATTCACTTGTCACTCATCAAGGGCTACATGATAACCGATTACCCAGATCGAGTCATACAAAGCTTGCTAAAACACTTGCGGACGTCGCCTGAGAGGGCGAAGATAGGGGCTGTTGAAAAATGTCTTACCTGCGAAACATCTGCTATATAGGCGAAGTGAAAAATGAGAATACTGCTGCTAGTTCTTTCCCTCATGAGTTTGTCGCATGTTGAGAGACTTTCGGCTGCCCCGCCAAACGTGGTCTTTATCCTGGCCGATGACATGGGTTACGGCGACCTCAAGGCTTACAATCCGGCCAGCAAGATTCCCACGCCCCACTTGGATCGCCTGGCAGCGGATGGCCTGGTCTTTACGGACGCACATTCGGGCGGGTCAACCTGTGTGCCATCACGGCACTCGCTGATCACTGGCCGCTTTGCCGCCCGTCGCGGTCGCCTTAACTGGAGGAGCGGCCCGGTCATTGCCCGCGGCCAACTCACCTTCGCCAGCGTTCTACGCGAGCAAGGATATCGCACGGCCATGGTCGGGAAATGGCATCAGGGTTTTACCATGAAAGCACCTGGCGTTTTTGATTACGAACGACCGCTAACCGGTGGTCCGGTCGATTGCGGTTTCGATTCCTTTTTTGGCATGCACGCCTCGCTCGATATTCAGCCTTACTTTTATATCAAGGATCGCAAGCCGGTGATGCCGCCGACCGACAAGGTTAAAGACAACAGCAGCGTGGGCGGTAAAGAGAATTGGAACAAGATCCAAGGCGCCTTCTGGCGAGCTGGTGACGTGGCACCCGATTTCAAGCACCACGAAGTGACCCCGCGGTTTGCCAGTGAAGCAGTGAAGGTGATCGATTCGCATGATGGGAAGAAACCTCTCTTTCTCTACCTCGCTCTCCCCTCTCCGCACACACCCTGGTTGCCAACGAAAGAATTCATTGGGAAAAGCGGTGCGGGTATGTATGGAGACTTTGTTGTGCAGGTGGATCACGTGGTTGGCCGGGTGTTGGGCGCTTTGAAGAAGGCGGGCATGAGCGAAAATACGCTTGTTATTTTTTCCAGCGACAATGGTCCCGTTTGGTACGACAAGGACACTGAACGTTTCGGCCACCGCTCCGCGGGCCCCTTGCGTGGTATTAAGGCGAGCGCCTGGGAAGGGGGTCATCGTATGCCCTTCATTGCCCGTTGGTCGGAGCGGATTCCCGCTGGCACAACCAGCGCTCATACGATTGCCTTTGCTGATGTACTAGCCACCCTTGCTGACGTATCCGGTAAACAACAGCTCCCTCAAGGAGCGGCTGAGGATAGTGTCAGTTTCCTTCCCGTCCTCCTGGCTCCCGATGGTAAACACAAGGCTCGCCCGCCCATTCTGCACGCGGATAAAGTTATCCGGGATGGGGACTGGAAGCTTATCGACACCAAGGGAGGCCGTGGATTCGGGGCGGATCGGAAGGCCAAGTACGGCATCGCACTTTACAATTTAAAAGACGATCTGTCGGAGAAAAATAACCTCGCCGAGAAGATGCCCGAAAAGGTAGAAAGCCTGCGAAGCAAGATGCGCTCGATCCTGGAGTCAACTTCGCCACGTTAGCATGGTGGCCAGGAAACTTCTCAGAACAGGTTGGCGAATGAGCAAGATAACAAGAAGAGATTTCGTTAATGGAACGCTGGTGGCAGCTGGAACTTCTCTGCTTCCCTCTGAAGCTGCCAGTCAAACGGTCTTAGCCGCACTTGATCCGATGTATTATCCGCCAGCGCGTACGGGGCTGCGGGGAAGTCACCCAGGATCAAACACCCACGCTCACAGTCGGGCACTGGACGGGAAAGTGAACTGGGGACCGACCACTGACTTGAAAGAAGAGTACGATCTGGTTGTTGTCGGAGGTGGTCTTAGCGGGCTGTCGGCAGCATATTTCTATCAGCAAGAGCACGGCAGGGATAAGAAGGTGCTGATTCTCGATAACCATGATGATTTTGGCGGGCATGCGAAAAGAAACGAACATACGATTGATGGCGATACACGATTGGGCTATGGCGGTTCGCAGACCCTGGTAAGCCCACAGCATGCGGGCAAAACCGTATTGGGCCTGTTGAAAGAGATCGGTGTAAATTTAGAACGGTTTAAGACAGCCTATGACCTGGACTTCTACAAGAGACACAAGTTAGAGGCTGTTACTTACTTCAATAAGAAAACATTTGGTGAAGACAAAGTCGTCAAGCATCCCTATTGCAACTATCCAAATTTCGTGGAGGGACTGCCGAGTCCGACGTTGTCCCCTGAGGAAGCTGCCCAGCAAGCTCCTTTGAGCGAGAGAGGCAAGGAGCAATTGCTGCGAGTGTTAAAAGGCGGCCTGCACGTGCTGAAGGTGCCCAAAAAGGGGATGCGAGCGTACATCCGTTCTCATAGCTATTACGAATATCTTAAAACCAACTTGGGTGTTGATGATCCTGGCGTTTTTCAAATGGCCAGGCATTCTGCTGCTGACTGGGCGAGCGGAGGGACGGACGTGATGAGCATCGGGACAGCCAAGAGTTGTGGAGCCCTGGGGTTTGCTCCTGTTGCGACCTACGATGAAGGAAATCCATACATTCATCATTTTCCCGATGGGAATGCCAGTGTCGCTCGTTTGCTGGTGAAAAAGATGATTCCTAACGTCGCGGAAGGAAACAACGCTGAAGAGCTGCTGTTATCAAGGTTCAAGTATGCCGAACTCGATAAAGCCAGCAACCTGGTTCGCATCCGACTTAACAGTACGGTGGTCAAGGTGAAGCATGGTGGCAAACCCAGCAGTTCGAATGAGGTGTTCGTAAACTATATCAATGATAACAAGTCGTATCAGGTTAAAGCTAAAGGTGTGGTGATGGCCTGCTACAACATGATGATTCCTTATATTGTTGCTGGTCTTCCCGAAAAGCAAGCTGCCGCATTGAAGCTGCAAACGAAAAGCCCGTTGCAGTACACCACCTTGGGGCTAAAGAACTGGCGAGCCATGAAAGAAATGGGAATCGGCCTGGCCATGTGTCCCGGAAATATGCATCAGGTTGTGCAGATGGATTTTCCGGTGACGATGGGCGGCTATGAATTTACCAAGACTCCTAACGACCCCTGTGTGATCCAGATGGTGAGTTGCCCGACGGGAGCAACTGTCGGTGCACCAGCTGTCGAACAATTTCGTGAAGCCAGGTACAGGATGTTAGAGCTGAAGTTTGAAGATTATGAAAAAGAAATCAGAGAGCATCTAAGCGGTATGCTCACGAAGGAATCATTTGATTTCGACAGGGATGTCGAGAGTATTTCGGTGAATCGTTGGGCTCATGGTTATTCCTACGGGGGGCCTGGGAATTCTACCAGGAAAGGGAGGCAACCGTTTGGCCGTATTACCATCGCCAATAGTGATTCCGCTCCGAGCGCTGATGCGCTCGTTGCGATCAGGATGGCATGGAGGGCAGTAAAAGAATTGGGATGATTTTGCTGGGAATAACCTTCCAGCGGCACGATCTGTTGGCCCGACTTAAAGAGCAACTGTCTCGCTATACGTTATAATGACGACTTGCGACGTTCAACTTCTGAGGACATTATGAAAAAACTGATCATCATCACCCTGGCACTGCTGTTCACTTCTGTTGCTGTACTCAATGCGGCTGAGGTGAGGCAACGTCCGAACATTGTCCTCATTTACATTGACGACCTGGGCTACGGAGATATCGGCGTCTACGGATGTAAGGATATCCCCACGCCCAATATTGACCGACTAGCTGCCGAAGGCGTGCGCTGCACGGCTTCCTATATCACCAATCCACCTTGTTGCCCAAGCCGTTGTAGCTTGATCATGGGGCAGTATGGTCAACGCTTCGGCAAGTATGGCATGTCCCGCGGATTAGCGATTCCCGAGGATCGCCCGACGCTGGCCAGGTTCATGGCTGACAATGGCTATGTCACCGGGCAGATCGGAAAGTGGGACATCGGAACGAAGGCCCAAGGTCCTTTGCAAGTCGGTTTCATGGAAGTGGCTCAAAAACCGCCGAAAAAGAAGGTAGGCAACCAGACCTCGAAATACTTCTGCATCAACGAAAAGGGTAAGACCCAGTGGCTGACTGACTACGACGGCGATAACCTGGTCGAGTTCATCGGTCGCCACAAGACAGATCCATTCTTTCTCTACTGGTCGCCTGAAGCTGTTCACTCTAGCAACCAGGAAGCGCCGGCGAGGCTGACCGAACGCACAACGGCCGCGAGGAAGCGAAGTAAACTGGCCGGGGCGATTGTCTCGGTCGACGACCAGGTAGGCAAGCTGCTACGGACACTCGAGAAACATGGACTGCGAGAGAACACGCTGGTCATCTTCTCTAGCGACAACGGCGCCAATGGTGGTGAAGGTGGCCTCTCTACGCCCTACCGTGGTGGCAAAGGACAGGGGACCCAGCAGGAAGGCTGGGTTCGCGTTCCGACCATTTTTTCCATGCCTGGTGTGATTCCTAAGGGGAAGGACTATCACGACCTGATCGCCAACTTTGACTTCTATTCCACGATTGCCTCCTTGGCTGGTTTGACTATTCCCAAGCATTGCGACGGGGTGGACTTGATTCCGTATCTTAACGGCAGCCAGAAGGGCGATCCGCACGAATATCTTTTCTGGCTCAACAATGAACCAGGGGATGCCGTGCGGCGACATTTGATTGCCGTCCGCTGGCAGGATTGGCGTCTTTACAAAAAGTACGACAAGGATCCGTGGCAACTGTTCGACCTCAAGGCCGATCCGCGTGAAGAGAAAAACATCGCGGGCGGCCATCCGGATGTTGTTAAGCAAATGGCCGCCCAACATGCCGCCTGGGCAAAGACCCTGGCACCGCTCGGCAAGATCAGCAAGGTTCGTACTGGTAGGTCGGATATTCTCAACGGGCATGGTTGGGCTTTCGCCCCGACCAAGGGAAGGGGTGGCAAAAAGTGACACGCTCAACAAGCCTTGTAATAGCTGTTTTGTTGCTGGTTGGTTGCGTGGCTCTGGCAATTGCAGCTGATAAGCAGGAGAAGAAACCTGTTGAGAAGGCCAAGGCAGCGACCCGCAAAGAGAGTGGGCAGGTCGTTTCTCTCTCGGCAGCGACCATGAAACCGTTCCTTAAGAGTAACTGTTTCCGTTGTCATGGTCCCGAGAAACAGCAGGGCAAGATGCGGTTGGACACGCTCTCTTTTCAAATGAACGATGATGCGATTGCGCAACGCTGGCAGGACGTTCTGGATGCGCTGAACGCGGGTGATATGCCACCAGAAGATGAAAAGCAGCCGACCAAGAAGGAACTGACCCAGGTCTTGGCCGCCTTGACGGATGGTCTCAAGGTAGCCCGTCGGCAACTGTCAGGCCAGGGACGTGAGGTTTCCATGCGGAGGCTCAATCGGAGGGAATACGTTAACAGTATCGAAAGCCTGTTTGGGTTTCGGATTAATCCAGAGTCGCTTCCCGAGGACGACCCAGCTGATCCTTTCGACACCATTGGTTCTCAACAATTTTTTTCCGCCTACCATTTTGAGAAATACCTGGCAGTGAGCCGGCAGATTGTTACTGATGGATTTTCCTTGGGTAACAAGGGACGACAAGAATCGAAACTTCATGTGGAGGAACCGGAAACGCGAACTAATAAGAATATTCGCGAGAGTTTGCGTAAGAGAAT
>CAZXJC010000811.1:0-3359 GCA_964640885.1 uncultured Pirellulaceae bacterium
CCCCTCCCCCAGCCTGGCAGAAGATATGATCGATCGGGCCAGCGACCTGTTCGTTGAGTTCGAAGCTAACGGACCGGATCCCACTCATGCCCAACGGGCTATAGCGAAATGCGCTAATCTGAAGCGCCGCGTCCGGAGCAGCTGCGATGTCGACAAGTTGATCAAAGACGTTGGCGGTCGCGTCGATATCGAGTCCGAAGCCTCGGATCCGCATGATGTTGGCCCCGTAAGCCAACATTTGCTGAAGCTTCCCAACCGGGGCAGGCTCCACCAGGGCAATGTGGCAAGAGATTCCGGCGGCAGCGCAATAGGCTGCCAGCGACGCGCCGGTATTGCCGCTGGACGTAGCGATACAACGGTTTTCTCCGGCGGCCACCATGGTCGAAATGGCGACAGCCGCATAGCGGTCCTTGAAACTGGCCGTCGGGTTGCAGTGGTCTAGCTTGAACCACAAGTGATCAAGGCCGTTCTTCGGCCCGATACTGCGGGACCTAGTCAGGGGCGTGTCCCCTTCACCAAGGGTAACACGGCTTTTCTCCTCGACCGTTTCAATGCCTCGCGGCCAGCGCCAGATGCTCATGAGGGCTCCTTCGGTGAACTTGGTTGTGCTACCTGGTAAATGAGGCGGGTAGCTTCCTAGTATCCTAGCAGATTGCCAAACGCCAGGCGTGAGCGCGCGTGAAGAGGTTTCGGCTAGGTACCCGGCTGCCGGGCAATGCTGATAGGGACGCGCCGCGATTAGGGGTCTGCGGTAATTGGGGCCGTGTCGGGCACCGTGTTTTGATGTGCGGCGGAACGCCGCCAAAGGTCGATCAGGGCCGCGGTCAGCGAGCGGGCGTTTGTCTTCCGGTAAGGCGAATCTGCGGGAAGATTGTCCATTAATGCCCGGTGTGCAGCGGCAGCGTTATGGTAAGGAAGCGTGGGAAAGAGATGGTGCAAGGCATGGAAACGGGAACCCACCGGCCCCCAGACGCCTGTGATCCAACGGTGGTTTGGGTAGTTCACGGAATCGAGCAACTGATCCACGAAATTCATCCTTTCCCCGTGGTTCACCCAACGATGTGAGCCAAGGGTTCGTAAGGCATTTAGCAACAACAGGAAGACCGCCGTAAAATAGGCCTGCAGCAGGAAGGGTAACACGCCTCCGAAGACCCTGGTGGCGAAAACCGGGAGAAAGATACACCAAACGAAGCAAGCGGCTTCCTGTAAGTAAATGATCCGCTGCGCTGACTTGGAGGGTAGTGGACGAATGTATGCCGGATCAATAATCATGGAAGACATCCGCTTGTGCACTAGTCGCCGTAGGGGTGGAATCAACCAGGCCAACGGGGTTAACAGTAGAAAACGGAAAACTGTCAATGGAGGGATGATTAGCGGGTGCAGTAACCAGAGCAGGATCACGATCGGAGATCGCTGTTGGAACGAGAGGTATTCACCGTCATGTTCCGTGCCGTAGTGCTCCCGGCGATGGTGGTCGACGTGTGTGTGGTACACAAAAGATGGCATCAGAAATGGCACGCCACAGAGCGTATTCCAAGCCACACGAAACCAGGTGAACGTGCCACGTTGACGATGAACCAACTCATGGATAAACATCGCGGCACGATAGAAAAGCAGGCAGGCCGCTATCGATGTGAAGGCTTGCAGCAGGATTCGCGTGGAGTCGGCTGTCGGCAACAAGGGACTCACGGGAGAGACCCAGCCACCCTCAGGTGCGTAAGCCTGTAAGTAGAGCTCGGCTGTGAGGGTGCGTGCGACGCCGAAGCAAATGTGTCCGGCCATGATTGTGAGCAGAAAATCGACCCAATAGATCAAATGATTCGGGCGCAGGTAGTCACTGATGGCTGTGCGGGCTTCTCGGAGCGAGAATTCTGGGGCTATCGAGGGGGTCAAGTCACTCATTTCAAGGCACTAATTTGTGGGCCAAATGTCTAGTCTTCTTTTATACTCACTCCAGGGCGCCTCGTCAGTAGTTCCGACAGGGCTGTCAGCGAAAAACTACCTCCGTTAACCGGTTTTATCGGAACGGACTAATGTGGACATGTTATAAATAGCGACAAGCACATAACTTGAGTGATTTGCAGGCGGAGACAAGTGCTGGCGGCAGGTGCACACCTGCCTCTAAAGTGACGGGATTTCTTATGCCAAAACGTTCACCCGAAGAGATCGTTCCGGGGATCACTATCGATCGCCAGGGCATAGTCTCGGTCGCTGAGGGACTTCAGCAAAGATTGTGTAATATTGCCCTGGCGCTCCAGGAATGCACGCCTCATGCCGTCGACGTGGAGCATGTACTGGCAGCCGTGGTCATGGCGATCCGCGATGGGAAACTTCCTCGCACCAGTGAACTGACTTGTGACAATAGCGAACAAACCGAAACACTGTTGCGTTATGTCAACGTACTGTTTGAAAGATACGCTGGCGAAATCAACCGTGAAAAGTAAAACAGGAAGAGGCGAATCGATAGTGCCTTAGAGGGGGAATGCCGATAAGATTCCTGGGGAATACAGTTTCGAGAGTCTCGTGAGCGATTTGGACCATGTTCCACAATTTAACAGCCGGCAATCCGATGCGAGCTTTAGCCGCATTCGCCAGTTTGTTCTTTGTCTTGACGAGCGTTGCCACACAGGCAATGGCTCAAAGTGCGAGCGATGCCGCGAGCCCGCAGCGTAAACTCTATCTGCTCCATTGTGCTGGCTGCCATGGTTCTGCCGGGAAAGGTGACGGGGAAGCGGCACGCTTTGTTTTCCCGAAGCCGAGAGACTTTACGACTGGAAAGATGCGACTGGTAAGCACAGTCAATCGAGTTGCATCAGCAGATGACCTGCGGGGATCAATCGAACGAGGGTTTCCAGGAACAAGCATGCAGGGCTGGAAACAACTCGGGAACGAAGCGATCGCCCAACTGGTAGTCGAGGTTATGAGGTGGCGCCAGGAAGGGCTGAGAGACGGATTAGAGCAGGCTTTGCGAGACGAGGGGGCTGAAATAGTTCCCGAAAACCTCGCTGCGATGACGTTGGCTCTCACGCAGGCCGGGGAAGTGTGGCAAGTCCCACCGTTTGCGAAGGGAGATGATGCTAGCGTGCAGCGAGGTAAGCAGCTCTATGTGAAGCAGAGTTGCCATTCTTGCCACGGGAAGCAGGGAGACGGTAGCTGGAAGATGGATCTCGTGGACGACAAGGGGCGGCCGAGTTGGGCAACAGACCTTCGTTTTGACCACTATAAGGGGGCTACCGATGCCTCAGCCATTGCTCGGCGGATTGTGCTGGGGATGCCAGGCTCGTCAATGCCCAGCAGTCGCCAGTTGAGTGATCAGCAGTTGGGCGATTTGGTCCTCTATTGCCAGTCGCTAGCATCTG
>CAZXJC010000812.1:0-2531 GCA_964640885.1 uncultured Pirellulaceae bacterium
TTCTCGAGAAGTTCTTGTGCGTCGACATTGTTGCCCACATCGGCCCCGGTCACGAATTCAACGCCCTCAGCTGCCATCAGGTCGAGGCGGCGTTGAACGACCTGCTTGTCGAGCTTCATATTGGGGATGCCGTACATCAACAGGCCACCAATGCGATCGGACCGTTCCAGCACTTGGACGCTGTGGCCCGCCTTGTTGAGTTGATCCGCTGCGGCCAGGCCTGACGGGCCGGAACCGACGATTGCCACTTTCTTGCCAGTTCGACTGGCAGGTGGGTTTGGCTCGATCCATCCTTCCGCAAAGCCACGGTCAATAATGGCGTTTTCAATGTTCTTGATCGTGACCGCGGGATCGGTGATTCCCAGGACACAGGCACCTTCGCAAGGAGCCGGACAGGTACGACCTGTGAATTCTGGGAAATTGTTAGTCTTGTGGAGCCGGTCTAGCGCTTCTTGCCAGCGTCCCTGGTAGACCAGGTCATTCCATTCGGGGATCAGGTTGTCGATTGGACAGCCTGTCGTCGACTGGCAAAAGGGAACCCCACAATCCATGCAGCGAGCTCCCTGGGTCTTTAAGTGACTTTCCTCGGGTGGGGTAAATATCTCGTCGTAGTCTTCGAGCCTGACCAGCGGCAGCCGGTAAGGTACGGTTTGACGATCAAATTCTTTGAATCCGGTTGGTTTTCCCATCAGTGTCTCTTATGCGTTTAACGGTTTGTTTTGTTGTTTGTTTTCGATTCGGGTTGTTCTCTTAAACACTTTATTCTGCGGATTGAGCCAGTGCCGCCTGCTTTTGCTCTTCCAGCACTCGCTTGTAGTCCGTGGGCATTACCTTCACGAATTCGCCCAGTGCATCCTCCCAGCGATCAAGCAGTTGTTCGGCAACCGTCGAGCCGGTGTGCATATGGTGTAATTGGATCAGCTCCCGTAATTCGGCAATGTCCTCTTCTGCTTCAAGTGACTCGAGGCCGACCATCTCCAGGTTGCAATTCAGATTGAAATCGCCATTGAAATCCCAGACATAAGCGATTCCACCTGACATGCCTGCCGCAAAATTACGACCTGTTGGTCCCAGGACGACTGCCCGACCACCGGTCATGTATTCACAAGCATGGTCGCCGACGCCTTCAATCACGGCCTGGGCTCCACTGTTGCGGACACAGAATCGCTCGGCCGCACGACCGCGGAAGAACGCTTGGCCTGCTGTAGCGCCGTACAGGAGAACGTTGCCCACTAGCACACTGCCTGCCGGATCAAACGAGCTTTCCTTGGGAGGGTAAATGATGATCCGCCCGCCTGAGAGTCCCTTGCCGACGTAGTCGTTGGCATCTCCTTCCAGGTCCAGCGTAATTCCTTTTGCCAGGAAAGCGCCAAAACTCTGGCCGGCTGAGCCTTGCAAGCGGATATTGATCGTATCGTCCGGTAAGCATTCGGCACCGAATTGTTTTGCCACCTCGTGGCTGAGAATCGTCCCCACGGTACGGTTGGTGTTGATGATTGGCAGCTCGATCTTGACGGGTTCCCCCTTTTCCAGGGCTGGTGCGGCCAATTCCAGCAGCTTATTGTCGAGAGCCAGTTCCAAGCCATGATCCTGGGACTGGGTACAGTAGACGTCAACCTTGTCATGCGGTTTTTGTGCTGGAGAGAGAATCGGGGTCAGGTCGAGGCCATCAGCCTTCCAGTGTTCGATCGCATCATTGGCATCCAGGCAATCGGAACGCCCGACCATCTCGTTGATAGTGCGAAAACCGAGCTGTGCCATGATCTGGCGAGCCTCTTCGGCAACCATGAACAGGTAGTTAACCACGTGTTCCGGTTGTCCCGTGAATTTCTTGCGCAGATCTGGATCCTGGGTGGCAATACCGACGGGACAAGTGTTGAGATGACACTTTCTCATCATGATGCAGCCGAGCGTGATTAGTGGAGCGGTGGAGAAGCCCATTTCTTCAGCTCCCAGCAAGGCAGCAATCACTACATCGCGTCCTGTTTTCAAGCCGCCATCGGTCTGCAAGACGACCCGGCTACGAAGATCATTTAAGAACAGAGTTTGATGGGTTTCAGCAATTCCCAGTACCCAGGGTAAGCCGGCATGCTTGATGCTGGTCAGTGGCGAAGCACCAGTTCCTCCCGAGGCACCTGAAATCAGGATATGGTCTGCATGTGCCTTGGTAACCCCGGCCGCGACGGTTCCTACACCAACTTCGGAGACCAGTTTGACACTGACCCGGGCGGAGGGGTTGGAATTCTTTAAATCGTGAATTAACTGGGCCAGGTCTTCAATCGAATAAATATCGTGGTGAGGCGGTGGACTGATCAGTCCTACGCCGGGAGTGGAATAGCGAATGCGGGCAATATTATCGTCGACCTTACGGCCCGGCAGTTCTCCACCCTCACCAGGCTTGGCACCCTGAGAAATCTTGATCTGAATTTCGTCCGCGTTGGCCAATTGACTCGTGGATTCGACGCAGGGCAGTATCAAACCACATGGACCAAGATCCACCGCACGCCGAATCTCGTCTGTGTCACAGGAAA
>CAZXJC010000813.1:0-2564 GCA_964640885.1 uncultured Pirellulaceae bacterium
ACGCAGCAGACAAGGTACGACGTTATCGTCATCGTCCGGCAACTGAGCTCTATGACATCACCAAGGACCCACTCGAATGGAATAACTTGGCCGCTGATCCAGAGTTTGCCAAGATCAAGGACGATCTGCAGGGCCGACTACTGGCCTGTATGAAATCGCAGGGAGACCTCGGCCAGGAAACAGAACTGGCAGCTCCTGAACACCAAAACCGTAACCGCAACAAGAAGAACAAGAAACCAAAACCTGCCAACAAAAAAACGGCCACGAAAGCGAGTAACTAACATGAATCACCTATTGAGACTTCAGCCCCTTCTCATCCTTAGCTGTTTACTTCTTACGCACACCACGAACGCCCAGGAAAAGAAACCGGCTGGCAAGAAACCCACCAAGACAACCAGCACCGATAAGGCCCTGGCAAAACTGGACACAAAAAAAGTGCTCTACAAGAAAGTGGGAGATGTCTCCCTCCATCTCTGGTTCTTCTACCCAAAAGACCACCTGGTCAGCGACAAACGGCCCGCGATCGTTTTCTTCTTTGGGGGCGGCTGGAACGGAGGGACCCCCACCCAATTCAGTGACCAGTCCCAGTACCTTCGTTCACGAGGCATGGTTAGCATTGTAGCCGACTACCGGGTGAAAAGCCGACACAAGACCAGCCCTTTTGAGTGCGTGAAAGATGGCAAGTCAGCCGTTCGCTGGATCCGGGCCCATGCCAGCGAGCATGGGATTGATCCCGATCGCCTGGCCGCCGGCGGTGGCTCGGCCGGTGGGCACGTGGCGGCAGCCACGGCGACCGTTCCAGGTCTTAATGAAGAGGGTGAAGATCTTACCACCAGTTGCCGACCCAACGCGCTGGTCTTATTCAATCCTGTCTATGACAACGGACCACAGGGCTTCGGCTTTGATCGTGTCGGCAAGGAAAAACGCTACCGTGAGATTTCTCCCATCGACAACATTCGTAAGGGCACTCCGCCCGCGATCGTCTTCTTGGGAGATATGGATTCGCTGATTCCTGTCGCCACAGCCCAGCGCTACCAGAAACTAATGCAAGCCGTCGGCAGCGAATCGGTACTGCATATTTACAAGGGCCAGGCCCACGGTTTCTTTAACATCAGAAAAGGTGGCCAAAAGATATTTGACCAAACGATGCAGCAAACCGACCAGTTCCTAACCAAGCTCGGATACCTCAAACCCCGTTAAGGCCCACACTCTGCTCTCCCCTGACTCTTACCCCAGGCAACTTCTTTTTCGCGGATACTGACATGCCCAAGAACATCATCTCCTTGCTCCTAACCACCCTGCTACTCCCTTCGTTAGCCCAGGCAGACAAGCCGAACATCGTATACATCATGGCCGACGAGCTGGGCTATTACGAAACCTCTTACATGGGTAGCACCACCATCCAAACGCCGCGGATCGATCAATTGGCTCGCCAAGGGATGCAGTTTACGCAAGGACTGGCCGGCTCTGCCGTTTGCGCCCCGACCCGCTGCTGTTTTCTGACCGGAAAGCACAGCGGTCACACCTCGGTCCGCGTCAACGGTGGCGGCACACCACTGCGAGCTGACGAGGTTACCATCGGTAACATTCTTAAGAAGCAGGGCTATGCGACCGCTGGCTTCGGCAAGTGGGGCTGCGGGGGGCGTGGATCCACCGGCGTGCCGGAAAAGCACGGCTTTGACCTCTTCGTCGGCTACTACGACCAGGTGCATGCTCACAGCTACTATCCGCCATACATTATCGAGAACAGCAAAGAACTCCTCCTCAAAGGAAACCAGGGAGGCAGCACAGGCACTAACTATTCTCATTACGTGATCGTCGATCGAGCCAAGCAGTTTATTCGCGAAAACAAAGACAAGCCTTTTTTCTGCTACCTGCCCATCACTCCCCCACATGGCATCTTTGATATTCCCGACGATGATCCCGCCTGGAAACTCTATAAAGACAAACCCTGGTCCGAACAGGCTCGTCGCTATGCTGCCATGGTCAGCATGGTGGATCGCCAAGTCGGCGACATTGTCGATCTTTTGAAGGAGCTGAAACTGGACAAGAATACGATCGTCTTTTTCAGTGGCGACAATGGTGGGAACGACTATTTTGCTGACCGCGATCACCCCCGCGGTTTCCATGGCGCCAATGTTCATCCCAAGACGGGCGTCGAATTCCGCGGCCGCAAGGGAAACCTTTACGAAGGGGGACTGCGAATTCCAGCACTCGCCTATTGGCCAGGAAAGATTAAGCCAGGCCAAGTCAGTGACCATCTCTGGTATTTTCCCGACGTCATGCCGACCGTCGCCGAGTTGACTGGCGCTATCACGCCCAAGGATATTGATGGCCTCTCTTTTGTACCGGAACTGCTGGGAGCAGAGGCTGCTGGTCGCAAACAACAAAAGCACAAGTACCTCTACTGGGAAATCGGTACCCAAACGGCAGTCCGCATGGATCACTACAAGCTCTACCGGGCAGCTCCCAACCGCCCCTGGGAGTTGTATGACCTAAAGAGTGACATAAGTGAAAGCAAGAGCCTGGCCGATGCCAAAACTGAAATCCTCGAGGAGATGAAA
>CAZXJC010000814.1:0-5872 GCA_964640885.1 uncultured Pirellulaceae bacterium
CCAACAGCGGCCGAGATCAAAGCATTCCTCGCGGACGACAGTCCGCAAGCGTTTACGCACGTGGTAGACCGGATGCTGAAGTCCCCTGATTTCGGCATCCGCTGGGCTCGCCACTGGCTCGACAATGTCCGCTATGCCCAGGACGACACCACCTGAGCGGCAAACGACAATGGAACGATCTCGATAACGCCATACCGTGACTGGTAGGTAAAATCGTTTAACGAAGACCTGCCTTACGATCAGTTTGTACGCCTGCAGGTCGCGGGTGACCTGATTCCACTGGATGATCCAAAGTTAATCAACGCCGACGGGTTCACCGCGACTGGAATCTGGGGGCTGGCTCATTTAATTGAAGGCAACGACAAGGAAAAGGTCATCGCAGACTTCGTGGACGAACAATTGGACGTTCTGGGCCGCACCTTCCTGGGCCTGACTGTTTCCTGTTCGAGATGTCACGACCACAAGTTCGATCCGATCACCCAGGCTGACTATTACGCACTGTCAGGCATTTTTTACAGCAGCCACATCTTCACCTTTAAGGGGAAGAGTGCCCGCACCAGGACCCGCGTCCAGCAGCGAGCCGTCCAGACCAAGACGGATCAGCAGGAACTTGTAAAAGAAGAACAGCAACTCACGAAGCTAGAGGCGGAGATCGCACCGCTCGAAAAGAAATACAGCAAGGCTCTCGAGCTAATTAAGGTACGTCGTGACCTGCAAGATCAGCTGAAGCTGCAGGCGAAAGCAGGCGACGACAAAGCGGACGTCGATAAACGGATCAAGGAGCTGCGCAGCAAGGAGTCGGAGCTAGTTGCCGACCAAAAGAAAAACGGCTGGGACGAAAATCCCGACGAATTGAAAGAGCACACGCGGCTGACAGCTCAACGCGATGAATTCAAGAAGAAACTCTCCCGCTTTCCTTTGCGAATGGTGATACGGGAAGGTCCCGTTCCAGGGACTCGGCACGAAAAGCCTGGCGACATGCCCGTGTTCATCCGCGGCAATCATCTTTCGCTGGGGCAAACCGTCCCCAGAGCAATTCCACGCGTGTTCGCGAGGGATGGAGATGGCTTTAAGATCACAGGAAGTGGTCGATTGGAACTCGCACACTGGCTGACGCGACCAGATCATCCCTTGACGGCGCGTGTCATGGCGAACCGTATCTGGCAGCATCTTTTTGGACGAGGAATCGTCGCTACTCCCAGCAACTTCGGTCGCCTCGGGCAACCGCCAACGCATCCGGAGTTACTCGACTATCTAGCCGTTCGCCTGGTTGAGGATGGGTGGTCGATCAAATCCTTAATTCGTGAAATCATGACGTCCCAAGCGTATCAGCAGGCTAGCCTCTCGACACCGGAAAACCTTTCTCGTGATCCGGACAACAATTGGTTCGGACGAATGAATCGCAAGCGACTTGACGCCGAGGCGTTAATGGATACGCTCGCCGCACACAGCGACCTCGTTAAACGCAGCGATGAGACCGCCCCCGGCTGGAAACTCGCCCTATCCGGCCGCATGCTGTTCGGTGAGTTCAGCCGCGACAAACCTCAAACAACGCTGGACCTGTTCGACGGTGCGAATCCTGACCTGCTGGTACCAAACCGCGCGGACTCAACTTCCGCGCCACAGGCGCTGTTTATGCTAAACAACGCCACCGTCCTGAGCACGGCAACAATCTTAGCAAAGAAAACGGTCACTGAATCCGACGACGAGCGACAACGAATCGCCTCCCTTTACCAGCGGCTGTTCGGACGGCCTGCCATCGAGACAGAGCAAAAGGTTGCTGCGGAAATTCTTCGCCAGTCACGAGAAACTCGAAAACAACTGGCGGCGGGTGGTAAAACGGAGCTCGACGTAAAAACGGGTCCCTGGGAGGACCTCTGTGTCGCACTTATCTGCAGCAACGAATTCCTGTATATCGACTGATTCTAATGAGGCAAGTGAAGCTAATGAGCCACACCACGCGTTCGACGATATCACGCCGCGAACTCCTCCGAAACGCATCGGCTGGGTTTCCGTTGCTGTCGCTGAGCGCTTTGCTCGCCCAGGAATCGAACGCGGCAGGAGTGAATCCCCTGGCTGTTAAAAAAACGCATCATACGCCGCGAGCCAAGAGCGTTATTTTCCTGTTCATGGGCGGTGGACCATCCCAAGTCGACCTGTTTGACCCGAAACCAAAGCTCGCTGAGTACGAAAACAAAAAGATTCCTATCAAACTTCCTCGGATCACGCGAGATGCGACTCCGAACTGTCGCCCGTCACCATACAAGTTTCGACAACACGGAGAATCCGGGATCGTTATCAGCGACCTGCTGCCGCACCTCACACGTTGCGCCGACGATCTGTGCATTATTCGCTCGATGCATTGCGACCACATCGAACATAGCGGTGCGATACGCCAGTTGACGACCGGTGATGGGGTTCTGCCCCGCCCAAGCCTGGGATCCTGGCTGCTCTACGGACTTGGCTCTGAGTCGGACAATCTGCCCGGATTCATCTCGCTCGGTACGCAAGGGGATCTGCAAGGTAAGGCACCTTACGGTGCCTCGTTTTTGCCAACCGCACATGAAGGTGTTTCTATCGCAAACCTCGACAAACCGATCGACAACCTCGCACTGCCGATCCCGAAGGGCATCCAGTCCGGACGACTGGCCGCAATCCGTCGACTCAGCGAACTACACCGTCGCGGACGAGAAAATGACAGTCGGTTGGACGCGAGAATCGCCGCCTACGAACTGGCGTTTCGCATGCAAACACAAGCACCGGAAGCATTCGACCTGTCGCGTGAGTCGCAAGCCATCCACAAACTTTACGGCCTCGATAACGAAACGACCAAGGACTACGGCCGCCAGTGCCTGTTGGCTCGTCGGATGGTCGAGCGTGGCGTGCGGTATGTGGTCGCCAACGTCGGCGGCCAATGGGACAGCCATGCCAATGTTCGAGATCATGAAAAAGTAGCGGCCACATGTGATCAGCCGGTGGCGGCTTTGCTGACTGATCTCAAATCGCGCGGTTTGCTTGACGAAACTCTGGTGGTGTGGGGAGGTGAATTCGGCCGTACTCCTACAGGACAGGGAGCCGGCCGCGACCACCATCCTCACGGTTTCACCATGTGGCTAGCCGGCGGCGGCGTAAAACGCGGACTGACCTACGGAACCACGGACGAATTCGGCTTCTTCGCAGTCGAAAACAAAGTTCATATCCACGACCTGCATGCTACAATACTGCACCTGGTAGGTCTTGACCATGAGCGCCTCACCTACCGCTACAGCGGCCGCGATTTCCGGCTGACCGATGTACACGGCCGCGTGGTTCACGACATTCTTACCTGAATTCGAAATCGTCACCTTTCTTGCTCAATAACGACTTATTAATTACTAACACTGGAACTGCAACATGAAAACAACTAGTAAATTAGTCTCGCTTCTCGTGCTCACTATCCTGGTAGCTCTCGGTTTTTTAAGCACCGGGTCAATATCACTCGATACCACTGCATCCGTCTTGGCAGCACCGCCGTCGACCGGCCCTCAACCTGTCGACGAATCAATGCACCATTTCATGGAGTACGTGTTTGAACCGAACTACAAACGGCTCAAGGCCAGCCTGGCCAGTGAGCCTAAAGACAAACAGGCTTGGAAGGGAATTAAGGGGGATGCCTTAACCCTGGCCGAAGCAACCAACCTGCTGATGACACGTGGCCCCAAGCAAAATGGCTATGCCTGGGCTCCGCTCAGCGTGGCAGTTCGAACCCGTGGCAGTGAACTCTACCAGGCGGCCAGGAAGTCTGACTATACCGCAGCCCGCAAAGCGTACACGGCGATGCTCACCAACTGCAACGCCTGCCACGAAAAATACGCCGACGGCAAGCACCAGTTGCAACCCTAAAGCTAACGGCGGGGACGATCAGATCTCGTGGTCATTGCGCGTAACCCAAAGCGTGTCAGCTTGTTTCGTGAAAAATGACGAGTTGCTAGAGAAGCACGTCCTGAATCACGTTGCCGGCCACGTCGGTCAGTCGAAAATCTCGGCTCTTGTGGCGGAATGTTAACCGCAAATGATCGAGTCCCAGGCAGTGCAAAATCGTGGCCTGCAGATCATGAACGTCGACGCGATTTTCCACGGCATGGTAGCCCAATTCATCCGTCTGCCCATAAATGAATCCCGGTTTAACACCACCTCCGGCCATCAACATCGTGAACCCGAACGGGTGATGGTCGCGTCCTTCTTTGCCCGGATTGATGCCGCGTCTCACTTCGTTCATCGGCGTCCGACCAAATTCGCCCCCCCAGACTACCAGTGTCTCATCAAGCAAATCTCGCTGTTTCAAATCCTTGATCAGCGCTGCCACACCTCGCTCTGTCATCAGGCAATTGTTCTTGAGCTTCTCGTTCTAATTCGAATGATCGTCCCACGTGTAATGGTAAAGCTGGACGAAACGGACCCCTCGCTCAACCATGCGACGAGCCATCAGGCAATTACTGCCAAACTGATTGGCCAGTTTGTCCCCGACACCATAACTCTCCAACGTCTTCTTTGATTCACCCGAAAAATCGACCAGCTCCGGGGCCGCCGTCTGCATCCGGAAAGCCAGTTCATAGGCCTCAATGCGGGCACTGATCTGCGGATCCGCCAATTGCGTGCGCCGTAGTCGATTCAAATCCAAAATGGCCGCCATCCGGTCACGCTGCATCTTGGCCGTCACACCTTGAGGGCTAGAGAGATGAAGAATCGGGTCACCCTCGCTGCGAAACGTCACACCACGATGAGCGGCCGGCAAGAACGCATTGTCCCAGAGAGCCGATCCCCCAATATCCCCCGAACCATTCCTGGAGAGCAGGACCACAAAACCAGGTAGATTTTTCGACTCACTGCCGAGCCCGTAGGTAACCCAGGATCCCATGCTCGGCAGGCCAAAGCGTGTCACCCCACAATTCATCAACAATTGGGCCGGGTGATGGTTACTGATTGAAGTGGTCATCGAACGAATCATGCAAAAATCATCAGCACAAGTCGCCATGTTCGGCAGGTAATCGGAAAACTCCATGCCGCACTCGCCCATCTTCTGGAACTTGCGAGGCGTCCCGAAGACGCGGGCACTTCCCTGGATCAGCTTGTCATCGAGTCCTTCCAGAAACATTTCCGGAACCGGCTGGCCATGAAGCGTTTGCAACTTGGGCTTGGGAGTAAACAGGTCCAGTTGACTGGGAGCACCAGCCATGAAAAGGAAAATCACCTGCTTGGCCTTGGGTGCAAAATGGGCCAGCCGTGGAGCCAGCGGATTGGTCGCCGGCTCGGCGCCTACAAGTTGTCCGTCCTGGCTCAATAAATCGGCCAGCGCGATGGCTCCCAGGCCACCCGCCGTCTCTCGCAGGAAGTGTCGCCTGGTCAGGTTTTTTGAGTCTTCGGGAAAAATCATCGCTGTCACTTTAATCGCGGGTAATAAATTCATGCAGGTTCAGCAGTACGCTACAAAGATTGGTCCAAGCTGCCTGGCTGGTCGGATCGATTTCTTTATCAGCCCAGGTGCCAAGGATCCTTTTGACACTTTCCGCATCAGCTGCCAACAATTTGTGCTGACCGTCCAAGTACTGGAGCAGTCTCTGTCGCTCAACCAAAGTTGGTCTGCGGGCCAGGCAAAGCTGAAAAGCATGATTAACACGTTCTTCATCCGACCAGCGCTGCGGACGCAACACACGCACTGCCAGCGACTGAGCCATCTCGTAAAAGACCGGGTCATTGAGCAGCACCAGTGCCTGCAACGGAGTGTTGGATCGAATCCGGCGGGTGCAAATCTGATTCGGGTTGGGAGCATCGAAAGTGGCCGACTGGGCAAAGGGTGCCGTGCGGATGATGAAGGTGTAGAGCCCACGCCGGT